>NZ_DAHXOI010000084.1 GCF_027364955.1 Ferrimicrobium sp. | reverse complement strand
AGGTGGTCCAAAGTGACGCGAACGAGTGGTCCAGAGTTAGACGATACTGTGGTCCAAAGTAACGCGAAACAGTGGTCCAAAGTGACGCGAACGAGTGGTCCAAAGTGACGCGAAACCGTGGTCCAGGGTACGAGAATAGCTACATCTCGGTCGATACCAAGAAGAAGGAACTGATCGGTGACTTTAAGAATGCCGGCAGAGAGTACCAACCCGTTGGTAAGCCCGAAGAGGTGAGGGTCTATGACTTCATCGATCCTCTACTAGGCAAGGTGGCACCCTATGGGGTCTATGACCTGACAACCAACACCGGGTGGGTGAATGTCAGCATTGACCACGATACAGCGGAGTTTGCGGTTGAAAGCATCCGACGTTGGTGGCACGAGATGGGCAAGGCAGTCTATCCAAATGCACGTCGTTTGCTCATCACCGCTGATTGCGGGGTGTGTATTCTCGCTAACTCTGCCACCCATTCTCGCTGAAACTTGCCACCTGTTATCGCTGAAAT
>NZ_DAHXOI010000083.1 GCF_027364955.1 Ferrimicrobium sp. | reverse complement strand
AGGTGAAGAAGCGTTGGAAGAAACTCCTCGCCTCCTCAAGGCTCCCAAAGCGCTCCGGGAAGTCTCCTCGGTACTTGGTTACGGGCCTAACTTCTGAAACCTCTCCACCCTAACTTCTGAAGCTCATCGACTCTAACTTCTGAAACCTCTCAATTCCAACTCCTGGAAGTGAGGAACTCTAACTCCTGAAATCGGAGAATTCTAACTCCTTCAAGTGATTGATAGGTACAACGAATCGGCCATACTCATCCATAGGAGCCCCAAAGAGGGGATCCACGGGAAGAGGAGGCCGACAGGTGGCAAAGAAGAAAGAAACGTGGGGAATTGAAATGAACTATGTCAGAGAGGTGATTCGCCTCCACTATGAACTTGAGAAGAATCGTAACGAGATCGCCCAGTCGCTTGGGATCTCCCATGCGACCGTGTCGCGGATCCTTTCACTCGCCGGGGAACGCGGAGTTGAGCTCTTGGCGCTTAGCGACACTGAGCTCAAAGCGTTGATGTATCCGAATCCAGCTGGTCCAAAACCATCGACGAC
>NZ_DAHXOI010000082.1 GCF_027364955.1 Ferrimicrobium sp. | reverse complement strand
ACGTTGCGGATATGGGCTGCGGTAGAGGCTCGTAGTATTGGACGTGGCGGGGTAAGCATGGTTGCCAAAGCAATTGGCATGTCACGCACAACTATCTATGCGGGACTAGCTGAACTGGAATCGTCAGTACCAACCACTCGGGACATGCGTGGCCCCAAGCCCCGTGTACGGGCAGTAGGTGGAGGTCCAAAGAGGTTGACCGATAAGGATGCTGGCCTGCTTGATGCGCTTGATGCACTGGTAGATCCCACCTCACGTGGTGATCCGATGTCACCACTGCGTTGGACCACCAAGAGCACCTATCGGCTTTCAGAGGAACTCAAGCAGCAAGGCCACAATGTCAGCCAACGAACGGTCTGCGATTTGCTCGCCCAAATGGGCTTTAGTCTGCAATCGACGCTAGAAGACCCGAGAAGGGGGAGTCCATGAGGACCGTGATGCCTAAGTTCGCACACATCGCCCGGACAGTTGTGGAGTACCAAAGGACCCAAGACCCGGTCATCTTGACTTTTCTTATATCTCTGGACCAACGATTCGTGTAACTCTGGACCAATAGTTCGCAGATCTCTGGACCAACGATTCGTGTAACTCTGGACCGGAGAT
>NZ_DAHXOI010000081.1 GCF_027364955.1 Ferrimicrobium sp. | reverse complement strand
ACTGTCGGTAGTAAGGATCGGTCTTCAACCTGATACCACGTCTTTGTAGATCAGTGGTATACGGCTCAAGGATTGAGCCTGGATCCACCGACGCACCCCGGTTCCGGGGTGGGGCGGTGGCCCTGAGGTCGTGATTGTGTGCCGTAGAGGCAACCCATGGTTCCGGATCGGTTCAGACCGGAGTCGGGACGTGATGGGTTAAAGGTTGGTTTTAGTCTTTCGTTTGTGGGGCGCATGGAGGGTGTACTTGTGACCGCGCCGAGAGTCGGGGTAGTTCCCTAGATGGGAATTGGTTCAAGTGCCCGGAGAGTGATCAGTGCTCTCATGAAGCTCTTGGCCCATGGCCAACGAGCTGGAGTACGAAGCGTGATCTTCCCCGATCGGTTGACGAGGCGTCCCGCCAGAGCGATGAAGTTTCTCCGAAAGCTACGAGCGATGACCATGGATTCGGTTGGAGTGATCTCACCAAGGTAGCTCACCTGACGCATCAGGTTATGGGCAAGGATCGCATGGGAGAGCCAGGCACTGTTGGCATCAAACTTACCAGAGGGGATGTGTTCTAGTCCTGCCCCCTCCTTGAGATCTTTGATGGAGAGTTCAACCCGTGCTCGGTTCCGATGGAA
>NZ_DAHXOI010000080.1:376-707 GCF_027364955.1 Ferrimicrobium sp. | reverse complement strand
ACAGAGCTGGGCCAGCCATCACCAACGCGACTACTGAAAGCCCACACGCAACTGAACCGATGCGCGCCAGCTCTTTTTGCTGCAAGGCTTGGCATTCTGAAGGTGCCCCCGGCAGGATTCGAACCTGCGCACATGGTTTAGGAAACCACTGCTCTATCCCCTGAGCTACGGGGGCCCGTAGCCTCCATTATCCTAGCCTCAGACAGGAGGTTTAACTCGCCTACTGTCGCTAAGCAGTTTGTGCCGTCAGAGCAAAGAGATGCATGACACGGTCAACCTGCTTGCTGATCAATTGTCACCGATAACGGTAGGTGCATCGAGCTCTTCAATC
>NZ_DAHXOI010000080.1:0-299 GCF_027364955.1 Ferrimicrobium sp. | reverse complement strand
AGCATTGACCGTACTCGTCGCACGACCACTGACAACTCATCGAGCCCTATATCTCTCCCAGAGAGTCGGTCGATCACCACCTGTGCCTCATCACGAAGCTCCTCGAAGCTCGCACCGGCCAGTGCTGCTGTAAACGCCTCATCATCGAGATGAAACCAGTCAATGTCACTCATCACTCACTCTCCTTAATCTGTCCTTGTAGTGCCACGGACCCATCGCTCATCAAGGCACTCACATACCTTTCTCGCCCTACCTCCTCGACCGAAGTCAACCATCGACCGTCGAGAGCTTGAAGAATT
>NZ_DAHXOI010000079.1 GCF_027364955.1 Ferrimicrobium sp. | reverse complement strand
CCGCAGGCTCAGGTACGTCGTGCCAAGATCGCTTTGTACGCAGCTGAGGGGATGGGGACCACCGAGATTGCCAGAAAACTCTCGCTATCAGCTCAAACAGTAGATAAGTGGAGAAGACGGTTCTCGTTGTTTGGGGTAAAGACACTCTCGGATGCACCAAGATCTGGGACCCCAAGGACCCATGGAGATGACAAGATCGCCGAGATCATCAAGTTCACTACCACGACTGATCCCCCGGATTCATCAACCCATTGGTCGACCAACACCATGGCAGCCCTAGCTGGTGTATCCCCCTCTACAGTGGGGAGGATCTGGCGTACTTTCGGCCTGAAACCTCACATGGTCGAGACCTTCACTGTGTCAAACGATCCAGAGTTCACCGAGAAGGTCAGAGACGTTGCCGGGATCTATCTCAACCCACCCGAGGCGGCTATCGTCCTCTGTGTCGACGAGAAGACACAGATCCAGGCACTGAACCGTACTCAACCCATGCTCCCCATGGTGCCAGGGGTGCCTCTGCGGCGAACGACCGAGTACAAGCGCAATGGCATCTCCAATCTCTACGCTGCCCTTGACGTCGCTTCCGGCAAGGTTATCACCAAGATGACGAACGCCCACAGGGCGATAGAGTTCATTGAGTTCTTAGAGCTTATCGACCGACAAGTACCCAAGGAGCTGGGAGTTCACGTTGTCTTAGACAACTACTCAGCCCATAAGACCGAGTCGGT
>NZ_DAHXOI010000078.1 GCF_027364955.1 Ferrimicrobium sp. | reverse complement strand
CCCATCAGCGCTTGCTTGGCCCAAAACACCAATGAGACCTTTGCAGGTCTCATTGGTGTCTGGGGGTTTGGGATGGGGTTGTTGGTACTCTCCAACCTATGCCGCGTTGTTGTGAGTTCCCTGGTAACAATGCTACGGATTGCTGGGAGATTGAGGCCAATTGCCCTACAGACCATCAAGCAAGGCTCGAGTCGAGTATCCCTAGCACTCCGAGAGCCGTTTGGAGACACGTGACCGAACTGGCCCCTCAGCGCTTGCTTGGCCCAAAACACCAATGAGACCTTTGCAGGTCTCATTGGTGTCTGGGGGTTTGGGATGGGGTTGTTGGTACTCTCCAACCTATGCCGCGTTGTTGTGAGTTCCCTGGTAACAATGCTACGGATTGCTGGGAGATTGAGGCCAATTGCCCTACAGACCATCAAGCAAGGCTCGAGTCGAGTATCCCTAGCACTCCGAGAGCCGTTTGGAGACACGTGACCGAACTGGCCCATCAGCGCTTGCTTGGCCCAAAACACCAATGAGACCTTTGCAGGTCTCATTGGTGTCTGGGGGTTTGGGATGGGGTTGTTGGTACTCTCCAACCTATGCCGCGTTGTTGTGAGTTCCCTGGTAACAATGCTACGGATTGCTGGGAGATTGAGGCCAATTGCCCTACAGACCATCAAGCAAGGCTCGAGTCGAGTATCCCTAGCACTCCGAGAGCCGTTTGGAGACACGTGACCGAACTGGCCC
>NZ_DAHXOI010000077.1 GCF_027364955.1 Ferrimicrobium sp. | reverse complement strand
ACTTTCCCCCCCCCCTCTTTTTTTTCGCTAGAAAAATTTTTTTTTCTTTTTTCGGCTTCAAGGGTAGGTGCTGGAGCCTGTCTGGCAATCCCAGATGAAGAGGCTCTTTTCACGGATGCAGTTCCTATAGGCTGATTAGGATCAGCTGAGACAGCTGCGTTCCATGCGGCAGTTGGATAAAGTCCTGACAGAAGACCTGTGAACAGGGCAGTTGATCCATAACCAATAAGAGCAGAACCAACGGTTACACTTCTGGAGATTGCACCTTTGAGCAAGATTGCAAGCCCAAGAGCAAGACCTACGATACCTGCACCGATACCTGCAAGACTGGAAATTGATCCAAAACCTTTCAGTTGCTTCATCAGAACTGGTGGAGTTTTCGAAGTGTTTTGGAGGAAGTTCTCAGCCATAGGGATATCTACGAACTGTCTAAGTAAGGCAGTCTGCACGGCACCTATTACTGCACCTGCTGTTGCCGCTCCTGCAATTTTCGCTTCATGAGATACATATAGTGCCATTTTAATTCACCTCAGTATCTCTCGAACTCTGAACCGTAACCAGCCTCAGGGGTAAAAACTCCTCCTGGCATATAGTCATTCACAGAGCCCCCTTCCCATCTTGCGACTGATGCTCTGTGTGTGGCTTCTGCCATTGCTCTCCTCTTCTGCTCCTGAGCCTTTAGCCCAACAGCTATCTGTGGATACGCTGACATTGCTGCTTTTAGATTCTGCATCATTGCACCAGCAGGTTTAGGC
>NZ_DAHXOI010000076.1 GCF_027364955.1 Ferrimicrobium sp. | reverse complement strand
GTGAGAATGTATGGGTGAGAACGAGATACCATTCCCATTACTATCAGGTCAGTGGGTAAGTGTTTATAAAAACGGAATTGAGCAATACGTAAGGATCATGGCACAGCCAAGATTCTTTGATCTTGAATATGCCTATGAGATAGGCCCCGATCTTGATATTACAGATCAGACAATAAACATAGGAACAGGATCAGGAGCAGTAAGCGTTTTCAGGACATCAGGTCTTAAGCAGTGGGTTACATGGATTGATAACAAATATCTTAGTGTGGCATGGACAATTAACAGTGTTGATATCAACTCTCTAAATTCTTTCTCATATCCACAGGACAGTGTGCTTACTCCTTATGGAAGTGTGAATTTTCCTTTGTTCGTATATGATGATCCAGCAGGCAATGTTTCCTTTACACTGACAAATACTTCCCTAACAAAAACAATCAGGGGAACACTCCATATCCTGCTATATGAGTATAAGGTCAGTAAACCACTTTCATCAGATAAGCCAGCACCAATTCAATATACCAGCACATTCTATCAGAGGGGAGAACAGTGAAAGATCATACACAGTTTGTTTTTGGAAGAAAACTCGACGGTCTTACAGGTGAATATATTGACGATATTGTGCCTAATGATATCCAGATCGCATCAGGGGAGCAATCACCATCGGCAGCAGGAAATCTTACACTTGCATCATTTACTGTTGAAGCAGGACAGGAATGTATCATAGGAGATGTGGACTTCGGAGCAGCAGCGTCAGCACTGGCAGAGGTTACAGTAACATACAAGGACTTTCTTGGCACTTCGGTAACCATAACAAGATATATCTATCTTGGAGCTGCAGGTTTCATAAATGA
>NZ_DAHXOI010000075.1 GCF_027364955.1 Ferrimicrobium sp. | reverse complement strand
TCAAGCATATCAACACCAATGATTATAAGAAATTCAGTGCAATGTTATTCGCAGAAAACTTATATTCAGATCTTACAGGTGAAAAGGGATCGGTAAGGAGAGTATTGCCACAATCAAAAACACCATTGGAAGCACTTGAGGAGACCTATACCATAGAGACTGGGTTGCAACCAAGTGATTTTGTAAAGAGACAGTTGCAGTATATTCAGAACTCAATAACTCAAATTGCAAAAAAAGCAGGCAGAACTGAAAACAATGTAAACTGGAACGAAGTGGAACTTCATCTCCAGCCCAATCAGGAAATCATGCCGAGAGAATCGATCAATGAAACCATAGAAGATTACAGGGAAATATTTACTCCAACTACTATGAGGGAAGAACTCAGAGATGCCATGGCCATATACAACGATCACAGATATGGGATTATAATCGCATGGTATGGAGGATCAACATTCAATGTTTTCTATAAGCAAAAAGAAATTGGCATGTGGAGTGTCTCATCTCCTCCACGTAATGCTAATGAGGCTGAACAACTCATGAAGACAAGGACAGAAGAAGACCCTAATTTCCCTGAGGATATTGCAAATGATCCGGAAACTTATAACGAATTAATCAGTCTCAAAAGGGGAACAAAAAAACACTAAGTATATCACATAGATATACATTAACTTTTTTCTAAGATCGTGATAAAATTTAAATAATACGGGATTATATATACTTGATAACCTATGTTAAACGGAAGTGTTTTTGGACAAAGGTTCTATGCTGCGAGAAATCCCCCATGGACTGCACACAAGCCCACTATGTCGCTTAGGGCCAATGGACAGATAAAGGGGAAGCTTGGGCATGGAGACCAGAAGTATGTGAGAAAAGCGTTTGCTATGACAGGAATGAAGAATTTCGGACTGCGTGGCTTTACAATGATAAACGGTAAAATGAC
>NZ_DAHXOI010000074.1 GCF_027364955.1 Ferrimicrobium sp. | reverse complement strand
GCTGACCTGTGGGCCTACGGAGATCCTCATCTCAAGTTCAAGTATAAGTGTGAAATTTCCATTGCTGTCAGCATCACCATAGGAAACATCAAGTGCCACTGTTCCAGAGGATTTATACGGGCCAGACCATGCAGAACCACCTGATACAGATGATATAGTTATGGGTGCCTGGTTTATCCCTGCTGTTCCAGAAAGAACCTTGCCATTTACCCCTATTCTAAACACAAGGAGACCTGAATTTGCATCTATGGATGCTGCACATTGAGGTATGTATGAAGACCTTGTAAATGCCTTGCTCGTTTTGGGAACAAGATCATAGGACTGGTAATCATACTGAATATATCCCGTTATTGTTGCAGTATCAGGCATGGATATATCTGTAGCCTCAAGTGGAGTGCATACACCGTTAATGCAGTTTGATTCTGCAGGACACCCTGAATTTCCTGAACACTGTCCAGATGGCGGGGGAGATGTTGAAGATGTTGCCGTAACAGTAAGTTCATTGCTTTCCACGTTGTTATAGAGTGCGTATAATTTGTATGTCCCTGCATTTGAGAATGTCGGTCCAAAATATACATATCCTGAATCATCTGATGGAGAAGTTTGATAGAGTTTGCCATTTATGTAAAGTGATACTTCAGCAGTATATTGGTATGGACTACCATTCTTTTCCACCAGCACCGTATATGTTAAATTATCTGCATTGACTGTAACACTTGTCGGGCCAGATAATTTCAATGTGAAATCAGAGGGTGGCGAAACAACCGTAATGGATAAGGAATTGCTCTGTGTATTTCCATAAGAGGCATACATCTGTGCTGTTCCTGCACTTCCGAATTCTACTGTAAAACTTACATTTCCTGAACTGTTAGTAGTCCCTGATGTATATAGAGTGCCGCCAATATAGGATGAGCGCGTACTTCAGCGCGCTGAGTAGGAGAAGCGGCATCGATTAACCCTTGTGTACCGTGAGATCCGTCGTCC
>NZ_DAHXOI010000073.1 GCF_027364955.1 Ferrimicrobium sp. | reverse complement strand
GGGTATGCAGGAGCAGGCTGCAGTCCGCTTTCGGGTGATGGCGTCGGGAAGCTATACCCGCAGACCGTGACGGTGAAGGGTCCTGGTAACACAACTGATGGTTATTGTGCGATCAGCACGAGCGGAGAGTTGCCAACTAGTGAATCGCTTGACCAGGCATCCAGTACATCGAGACCCAGTACTGGCGTTCCGGTGGAGGTGGTGATCAACCCAACAACTAGCACTAAAACGTATACCACATCGAGTGGATTGTCAGTTCCCCCTGGTGATTATGGTGTGGAGGTTACGCCATACGGTGCTACCACTCCCGTGCAACGAAGTGGGCTGCTGCCAACATACGAAGCCTCGAACTCGTCGTCTGAGTATTGCTCAACCACTGATTCGAGTGTCTGTCTGCCAGCGAGTTGGGTTAACCCGACCACTGGACTTCCTTATCAGCTGACCTTTGGATGGACTGCGTCCACTGGTGGTGGCAATGAATACCACGAGATCAACAACGTTGTAGTCGACTCGGTAACCCCAGCCCCGGTTCTTGGTCTTGGTATTACGAACACCGCTACCAACGGTGATGTGCAGGCGGGCGGCAAGACCAACTTCGTGTTTTCGCCAAGTGTTGCTCTCGGATCTGGTGCTCAGGAGTCGTCAGCTCCAACCCTACAGGGTGCGTTCCCGGCCGACGTGACCCCGGACTACAACAAGATCAGCACGACAGACTGGAACTGCAGCAGTTCTCAGGGCCAAACCTTAGATTGCACCTATACTGGCTCGGTTCCGATTACGAGCAGCGAATCCTTGCCAACGATCACCGTTCCGGTCACGGTGTCTGGTCAGGCAGCGACTGGGTCGTCTCTCACGGTCGATGGAACACTCTCGTCGAACGACGCATTGCCAGTCAATGCTTCTTCGGCGGTTACTGTCGTGGCTCCCACCCCCGTCACAACCCCAGTCGTGGACACCCCGTCCACCCCCTCCCTCCCCCTCACCAAGACCGAGG
>NZ_DAHXOI010000072.1:469-1037 GCF_027364955.1 Ferrimicrobium sp. | reverse complement strand
ACCGGCGATGTATCGCGTTAAGGAGCGTACCCGGTACATCAGCGCTCTTCAACGAGCCGACACAGAGGGCGATGACACTGACTTCGTAGCCGTGACCGCAAAGGCTGTGGAGGTCATGCTCGATCAGCGCATAGAGTTCGCATCTGGATCCACCAGTTGACCATTGCGCTCGTATTTGATAACTTTCTTGCCGATTCACAATTTCGGCTAAGGCCCTAAGCTGCTATGTTGTCGCCGCCTTTACAACATGTCGACAGAGCCCATTGTGGTTCAATCGTATGGCTCCCGTCCTACTAAATGGGGTGATTGACCACAATCACCATGTTTTGGAGGCGCTGGACGGGCTCGAGCCGCCGTCTCCTGTTTTGCAGACAAGCCCGTATTCTCTTCGGCACAGCGCCATGTTAATAATGTGCATGTCCCGATGTGGTGGAGGTGGCGGGAGTCGAACCCGCGTCCCATGAGTCGATCTGGATAGTTCTCCGAGCGCAGTTCAGTTTAAGTCTCGACAACCAAAAGCACTGAACAGCTCTATGATCGTCACAACCAATCTTGATGTCCCATTTAG
>NZ_DAHXOI010000072.1:0-286 GCF_027364955.1 Ferrimicrobium sp. | reverse complement strand
CGGCCTCTCGCTTTTCAAACGAGCGCTCTTCCGTCTGAGCTAAAGAACCATGGAGCAGATAGCCGGACTCGAACCGGCATCGCAAGGTTGGAAGCCTAGCGTTCTAGCCATTGAACTATATCTGCTTAGCTCGGAGAGAAGGGATCGAACCTTCAACCTACGGGTCCAAAGCCCGTCGTTCTGCCAATTGAACTATCTCCGAATGTTGGTTTAATTCTTTTAATTTCTTTAATTTTGCTGGTGCTCGTTGATGGACTCGAACCACCGACGTTCTGTGTATAAGACA
>NZ_DAHXOI010000071.1 GCF_027364955.1 Ferrimicrobium sp. | reverse complement strand
GTCCGACTCCGAGATATCCGTTTGGTATTCCGTTCACCTCAGAGGTGTTGCCGGCAGTGTTCGCCGGATAGATTCCGTAGCCCAAGGCACCGCCCGGACTGCCACCGGTCGATGGTGGTGTCGGACCAGACGGATTCGCTGCGGCTAGGACAAAGCCAATGCCATCTGCTGGACCATCATTGAATGTGTCGGAATTGTTGTCGTATTGATAGGTATCGAATTTCGCGACTAGTCCTTCGGAAGTGGGTACTGAACTCGAATAGAACACCGTCCCGAGTTGCTGGAATCCGTTGTCCGTAAGACGCAACGCGCCGGAGCCGCTTTGCGTGCTGGCGTCACTGCACTGGGGAATAGCCGAAACTTGATTTGGACTACCACTTGCAGTCAGACACGCACCGTTCGCGCCAACTTCGGGGATTGAAGCTGACGGGTTGCTGGGAAGAGTCCATCCTGTGCCGACGCTGTTGGTGTCGAATGGTTGGTTGACAAAGACCGTCGAGGTACCCGCCGTTGTCGTCGAGGTACCCGCCGTTAGCTGCGAACCTGCTAATCCATTGACTGCGCCAGAACCCACCACCAGGGCCACTAAACCCAAGGCAACCCCCGAAGTCTTCAGTACCCCAAATCGATCCAACGCAACGCTCCTACGCGAATGACGAAAGCCCATACCCGTCCAACCTTTCAAGCACTCCAGCAGCACCGCTGTCGTCTAAGACGTTCGTGATCCGAAGAGAATCAACCAGTCAATACGACGCAACATTGACCAACGTTACCAGTACAATCACGCGATGTGATCAAATTCCGAACATTTTCTAAAGTTTTCCTCAAACATTCCGATAAGCGCGCCTCTAGCAAGCGACGACAGCAGTAGCAAACTGCCAGTGCAGGAGCGGTGTGTCCCGTGTCGTGTATAGTTTCAGCCATCTGCCCAACGAAGAATATGGTTTGACTTGACTTGCGAGATGCCCAGAAATCAAACTGTCTACCGTCCGACAGTCGCGCTATCGCCTTGACACTGAGGTATGAACCTCCCTTGAGCCGTTCTGCTTCTCAGTGGCTCGTCCACCTCTCAGCGAATCCGCCAACAAGCTCGAACACACCGACTCCGCGCACTACCTCGCCCGATAGAAAGCGGAAGGCCATCCCTTCGAGACGCCATTTTGCAGCTCGCTACCCGAAATGCAGGTCCACGGCAAGGCTCGCACTTGTCCTACGCCGTCACCGGTATCGCCTCGACGATGACGTTGTCGGCATAGGAGCCACCCACACCAGGGACCTCAGTAAAG
>NZ_DAHXOI010000070.1 GCF_027364955.1 Ferrimicrobium sp. | reverse complement strand
CATGCACGACGTTCAGCGGCTCGGTTGGGGGTGGAGGAGATCGATCTTTATCAACTCCATTTTCCTAATCCATTGTTATATCCGTAGGCAAGAAGAGAGAACTGACGGAATATTTTGGCGGAATATCTGGGAAAGTGATTGCAAATGTCCCCAATTCGTTTTGGGGAACTGGAGACTGGGAAACCAGAGCAGAGCAGGCAATCAGGGAAAAACTGGAAGAGGTGGAGTGAAATGGAAAACGAAAAAAGTATGTTGAATATGGTAGCTGGAACATGGACAGACGCCCAGAGAAAATTGTTATTCTCCTTGATGGAGAAAGAGGACTGGGGAAAGGAAGACATGGAAGAATCATTAGGTTTTTCCATGTCAGAGCTAAGCGTGAGGGATGCCTCAACCCTGATAGATTCTTTGAAAAACAAGGGTGATCTATCAGTAGCAGTAGGAAAGATCAGAGAATGGCACAAGGTAACAGATCAGGACACCAAACCCGAAGAAAAACAGGAGAATGAGAAAAACACTCTGAATGTCCCGCAAACCAGAGAAGAGGCAGAGAAAAAGAAAAAAGAAAAAACCGAATTTACAGTTCAGCCAGGAAGTGAACTTGCGCTTGCAAAGACAGCGGGGATCCCAGAAGAGATGGCAAACCTTTTTTTCATGAAAATTACGGGGAATGCTTATATCAAGGTTGCTGGTCTTCAATACATGGCTGGCAAGGCGGGGTATAGAAGAATTGAGATCACAGATCACTATGACGAGAAAACAGAAACATGGACAGCAGAGGCAAAAATCTATCCTAAAATTGATGCAAGGATGCTTGAAATCATATCACATCTTGACCCAGACGTGCAAAAAATGGCATACGAAGACATGTCCAGACCTACCAATGGGATTGGTACGGCAAACAAACAGAGCGTTCAAAATTCAAAGATGCAGCCATTCCTCAGAGAAATGGCACAGACAAGGGCATTAGGTCGTGCACTCAGATCATACACAGGATACGGAAGCACAACATACGAAGAACTACCAGATGCCGTTATAGAGAGGGATTAAAAATGAATTTTGACTTGAGGGACGTTTTGGCAGATAGCATGAGGGATAAAAAATATATAGAAATCCATTTCCTTTCATCAAATGAACCTATCAGATGTATGGTTCAGGACATATATGATACAACTGTGCTTGTGAGAACTGTGTATGGAGATGACATGTATATCAAAGACTCAGCAATCACAGCCGGGTTCCATCACTCGAGCAATGGCCAACCGAACGTATCGCCACCACCGAAGAGATCGAGGCAGCAACCTCCGAGTAT
>NZ_DAHXOI010000069.1 GCF_027364955.1 Ferrimicrobium sp. | reverse complement strand
CCAGGCCGCTCTGTACTTGATCCCATTCTTAGCGGCGTATTCCGAAAGTTTCATACTATCAGTATGGTACGGTTCGCAACAAACATTCCACAAATCGCCACATAATTATACTACTAGTTCAAACGCCACGTCTCCCGCCACGATCCCGAAGGAGGGGACGGCGACAAAGCCTGCTACCCACCAAGGGTTAGGGCTAAAACCTAACCCCAACAGTGCGATCCCCCCAAGACCCCACACCATCGACATAAACGTGATCGGGCGGCGGCGGCTCCCCCATCTCGGCACAACCAGCGCACCGACAAGACCGCCCAACCCACCCAATGCGAAGACGAGACCGAGATCGACTGCACTTCCATGCATCACCCGTCTCACTAGAACCGGCGTGAGCACGCCAACGATCCCTACGGCAGCGAAATTAAAGAGCGACACCGGCCCGAGACTTCGCCACATCCACTTCTGACGACGACAGTAGGCGAGCCCCTTGCGAATCTGTGAGATCATCGCCTCGTTCACTTCTTTGCGCCTCGGCGTTGCCGCCATGAGCAACAGACACACTGAGCTCACCACAAAAGTACCCGCATCAAAGGCAAAGGATCCCGAGATGCCGATTGCCGCCACGACAACACCACCGAGGGCTGGTCCAACGAGTGAGGTGCCAAACTGCTGGGATGTCATGGAAAGAGAACTTGCAGAGACCAACAGATCAGCCTCGACGATGTCAGGGATGATTGCGTTCGATGCCGGTTGGAAGAAGGCATCTCCGATGCCAAAGATCACACTTAACACGATGAGCTGCCACTCAGCTGCCTGATGGGTCGCAACGAGGTAGGCAATGGCGCCAACGGCACCTCCTCTCAGTACGTCTGCGGCCAACATGACAATCCGCCGAGATAGCCGATCACCGACCACGCCCCCCACCAACACGAGCAGTACCGCCGGAAGCGTGCGTGCGGCCAAGATGTAGGCCAACCCACTTGCCGAGTGCGTAAGATCGATGGCTTCGATTGCGAGAGCGATGGTAAAGACGCCGTCACCGATCTGAGAGACAGCCTGGCCGCTCCAAAGCAATGCGAACTGTCTGGATGAGAGCGCAGGAGCGATGGACCTCATTCGGGCCGCGTCGACGACGGCTGCGGACTACGTCTGCAGATGCGAACCATGTGAGGACCCCCCATCGATCCACTGTAAATCTTTGAGATCTCATACCCCCCTGGCCAGATCTCCACGACAGGTTTCATCGTAGTGCAACCCGTTACCTTTTAGGTAAGCCTCGATGGTCGAGGTTAGGTCACTGGGCCTGGTATGACTCAACTGCCCTGTCATTG
>NZ_DAHXOI010000068.1 GCF_027364955.1 Ferrimicrobium sp. | reverse complement strand
GGGTTTCCCCAGCTCAAGTAGACTCTTTTCATGTTAGGAACTGAATCTCCCCAGGCCCATCTCACCGCTACTGCCGCCTTCTGTTCAACGTTGTTAGAGCCTGGTTCGCTCTATTACTTCCTCGCTGAGCACCGCAGAGAGATCTTCGCTGATGCTAAGTTCGCCCATCTCTATCCCTCTGGTACCGGGAGGCCCTCAATCCCAGCCTCACGTATCGCCTCGGTCATGGTGTTACAGACCTTGGAGGGACTCTCTGACCGAGAGGCACTTGACCAGGTCCGCTATAACCTGCGCTGGAAGCTTGCTCTTGGTCTTGACCTCGAGGATCGGGGCTTTGACCCCTCGGTGCTTACCTACTGGAGGAATCGCATTAAGAACTCGGCGAATCCTACCCTCATCTTTGATCTGGCCCGTGAGATTATCAGTGAGACCAAGATCTTAAATACCCACACCAAGCGGGTTCTTGACTCGACCGTCCTTGTCGATGCCGTCATCACCCAGGACACCATGACCCAGATCGTGGCTCAAGTCAAGCGGGTCAGAAAGCTCATCCCAGAGCTTTCCTCAGTCCCCCTCTCGGATGAGATCGACTACGCACGGGCAAAGCCCGCCATTGACTATGCAGACGAGGATCTTATCAATGAGACCCTCTCCATCTTGGTTCGTGATGCGAACGCACTGATTGAGCGAGCCAGAGAGCTTGGGTACCTCAGCGATGATGAGGACCAGACTACGGACTCTCCTCTTACTACCCAACAACTCAATACCCAACAACTCGGTGCCCTTGGCCTCCTCGGAGTGGTCGCTGGTCAAGACGTCGAGCTCGTTGACGAGGAACAGGGAGCCTATCGCCTCACCAGAGGAGTCGCTAAGGATCGGGTGATCTCGACGGTTGACCCCGAGTCTCGCCATGTCCACAAATCCAGGAAGAACTACTACGACGGCTACAAGGGCCACATCGCTATCGATGCCGATACCGAGATCATCACTTCCGCAGTCCTCACCAAGGGCAACGCCTCTGATGCGTTAGTCGCCAAAGAGCTCCTCGACCAAGAGAGTGAATCAGTAACCGTCTATGGAGATAGCGGGTACTCCTCGATGGATCTCTCCAAGCACCTAGCAGAGAAAGGCCATAGCGAAGTCATCAAACCCCGACCCCTTGCCATGGCTGTACCAGATGGCTATAGCGTCGATGACTTTACCGTGACCGAACCAACCACCGAGACATCCGCCAAGGTCACCTGTCCAGCGGGGCACACCGTGACCATCTCAGCCAAGGGGAGAGCCTCCTTTACCAAGTACTGTGCTACCTGCCCACTGCGGGATCGCTGCACCCGCTCCAAGCGTGGACGAGTCATGACCTTTGGTCCGAATCATTCCTATGGAAGGGCTCAACGTGAGAGTTGGAAGAATGCCGAGACCCAAGCTGCCTACCGAGCGATTCGTCCAGGAGTAGAACGGATTCATGCCCAGATGAAACGCAAACTCAATGGTTCAAAGCTCCGCTATCGGGGAATCGCCAAGAACACAATGCACTATCTCCTCCTTGGAACGGTCTGGAACTTGAAAGTACTCCT
>NZ_DAHXOI010000067.1 GCF_027364955.1 Ferrimicrobium sp. | reverse complement strand
TAACCCATGCAAAACCAGTGACCGTACCCGTGCAATTTAGGTGTCCGTGAGTGTGCAGGTTTTCGTGACCGTTAACAGGTAGCCCAGCATTCGTAACTGAGAGTTTTGTTGAGTGAAGTTTTGGGTATCTGGAAGGCCCCTGTGTGCTGTGAATGCTAACCATAAGTCGACCTTCTAGGTCGCTGGCCAAGCAATGCGATATGAAAGATGGAGGAAGGAGCTTAGCTCCCTGACCCTCCGATATCAACTTTGCGAGAAAGGGATATCAAACCAGCACAAGCTGCGTTGGTAAAGAGCCAGGGTGGTGAGCGTTGTGTTAAAAGGCGGAGGTACCTCCGTCAGGTATGTACTACGAAGATGAGCGAAAGCGAACCATCCGATGACGCGTCGTAATCCAGCTAAATGACATCAGAACCGAGGGTTGGAGGGCTGCCCCGGGATAAGTCTGGCGGGTTTTCTCGTTCTGGCCAGGCGGTGTCCGGCGTATAGGTGGCATGAGCGTAGTACTGGCTTTCATATCGAACCGAGGAACCAGTCGTGTGGTTGTCCCTGGTAAGCCCAGGGAACGGGAGCACGCCGAGGCCAGAAAGCCGAAGGCGAGAGTACTCAGATGCTACGCACTGGGGCGGACTGGGGCGTATTAGCAATGAAGCTCTTGTAATGAGAGTCGAGCAAAGGCCCCAGGCGAACGGGCTGTGATGGACTAGCCAACCTAGCATTGGGGATGAGCCAACACAGAGCAGCTGCGAGCCAGAAGCCGGATGAATTGAGAGGTTCACGTCCGGTTTGACGGGAGCGGGGAGGGGGAAGATCCCTCCCGCCACCCTACTCCTCCCAGCCACCCTACAGTGGTGGCTCCAGGTCCGTGACAGCTGTGCGCCGACCAGCATCCCGCACACGGTGCGACGGCCGCCCTGGGCGAGCAGCCCGCAGGCCAGTCCACAGAACACCGGGAACGTCCAGGCGCTGAAACAGCCACGGAACTCTCCGAGCAACGCCACCAGCGAGGCTGGCATCGGCACCAGCGAGGCTGGCATCGGCACCTCCTCTCGAGTCTTGCGCTCGTCCCTTGTCGTGCTGCCTCCCTTTGGTCGTGAACCTTAGGAGTCAAGCAAGAACAACCTGAACAGTTATGGGGCAGGCAGCGGATTCCGCGGTCTCAGTCGGTAGTTCCATTCACCGTGGAAATCATTGCGTTCTATCGCTAGCGTGGCGAGTTCCTCATCTGAGACCTTGATTCCGGGTGCGTAGGTGTTCTCATCGAGAGTCGCCCTGATTCGCAACCCTTGGTTGGTTGTCGTTGAGCCGATCAGATTGACAACGACTTCACGACTGGTCAAAGGGCGCCCTCTCCAGTTGGCGGTGATGTGACAGAACATGCGATGCTCGATCCTGTTCCACTTGGAGGTTCCAGGAGGGAAGTGACTGACCTCGATTGAGAGTTGGAGTTCGTCGGCCAACCTCTGTAGCTCTCTGCGCCAGAGGCGGACCCGATAGCCGTTGCTTCCCCCGCTGCGTATTCTCGCTGAAACTTGCCACCTGTTATCGCTGAAATCTGCCACCCATTCTCGCTGAAACTTGCCACCTGTT
>NZ_DAHXOI010000066.1 GCF_027364955.1 Ferrimicrobium sp. | reverse complement strand
GGAGATTTTGAACTTAAAAGTATATAAATAACAATGTCATTCTAATTTATGCCAAGCATAATAGATTATTTACCTGGGATCCCAAAGTCTTACTGGAGTGATTATGTTCAGTCGATAGAACCAACTAACCCTCTTGTTATACCTGCTGGTGCAAAGAATATACAATTGCTCAAGAGTGCAATAACAAACAAGAGGGGACTAATCCTTGAGACGCTGCTAAATTCTTCCAGTCCTGATCTGGTATTTACCATCCAGTCTGACAACAGGAAGATATACGGAACAATTCAGAACATATATGACGGAGGATATACTGAGTATATACCCAATATCCCATTTATTTCTGAATTTGACAGCACTACAGATGATTATGTTATAAATCTGATAACAACTTTGCCATTTAATAGAGATGTCTATGTTTATGTAACCAATCCCTTAACGACATCTGTTGTAATTTCTGGTTTTGTCTTTCATGCCATTATATTCAATCAAGGATTCTATAAGGCACTGGCAGACCTGATAAATGGAAAAGATTAAAAAATTAAGATAGGCCAAGCAGTGATCTTAAGAGATCATCATGCGTAGCCTTAGGATTCTTTTGTTTTAACTCACTATACCGAGCCAAGTATAAATTATAGGTAACTTCATGGACTGGCAAATGTAACACATTCTGTTTCGTCATAATAAGACATACCTTTCATATATAAAAGAATTTACATCTATGAAATCTATTAATAATAAAATTAATATAACTCCTATTTATATTATGACTGATTAACATGGCTCAAGAAACTAAATATTACAGACTGATCCCTTACAGGGATACAGCAGCGAGAATAGCCACTGAGATTAGTGCTGAACAGCTTGCAGCACAGGCATTTAAGGATGCCAGCATAGGAACATCTCCAAGAGTGAGATCAGGTTACTGGTATGATCTTCAACAGGCAGGAGCAACTGCATATGATGGGAGCAACGAGATAACCTTTGCATCTGGAAGTAACAAGTATGGATTTCCAGACATGGTGCAACTGGCTATAACTGTCCCACAGTCTAAGGCATATGCAATATACGGAATTGCAGATTACAGTGCAAATCCCTCACTACAGGCATGGGAAATAAACCAGAGAAGCGTTGGATATCCTCTTGTATATCTGTCTCCTGACCTATATACTAATGAGGATCACAAGGCAATTCTCAACGGAAGTCTTCCAGCTGTAAAACAGAATGAATCACTTACCATAACCCTGTATGGAGTTTCCGACACTATAGATAACATAGACATACTCTTCAAGGTTGCTGAAACAGCAGCACAGGCATGAGGTGATCGATCATGGTTACACTTAATGTTGAAAGAGGAGCGGGTCTTGGAAGTTACAAGATGTCTGCTGGTTCTGTATCTCTCTCAAATGGAGATACAATCGTTACCAAATTTGACAATGTAGAGGCTGTTTCACTTACTGCTGAAAGCACAACAGGCAACTATGTTATTGTGAATTTTTCCATATCTGGAAATACAATAACAGTGTTCCTGGCTGGAGCAGCATCAGGCACAGCACCATCTACTCTGACAACGGCCGTAACGGTGCATTACCAGAATGGCAAGGCCCAGTGCTCGACATCTACGTCATCGACCG
>NZ_DAHXOI010000065.1 GCF_027364955.1 Ferrimicrobium sp. | reverse complement strand
TTGCAGGTGCCCCGGAGCAAGCCGCTTAGCGGTCTTGCGAGGCGATGGAATGGACTACCATGAAATCGCTAACTGTGCACCAACGCTTCCCGGTCACCCCCAACAATGGGGGCATGGCTCGAAGGAGGGAGCCGCTTGCGGTGGATCGAAGCTGGCAAACACGGAATCCGGGCATGCGGTAGCAGCAGAGCATGCCAGCACCCCATACACTGTTGCCGAGCAACAGAAGAGTTCCGTTCTTGCCAATGACTACCACAACGACGTTTTATCAGCACCGTAGGTCCCGCAGTGGATGCCCATGCGATTGCTGACCCGTCTTGGACCAATTGCGGTCGGAGGAGCACTCGGCTCGTTGTTGCGCTACTGGCTCGAGATCCACCTTGGCAGTTCACTCCGTTTCCCGCTAGGGATCTTCGCTGCTAATATCGCTGGGTCTTTTGTCATCGGCATCACGCTGACCCTACTGCCGCTGGTTTCGCTACGATCGGGCCCTCTTCTCAGGCTCTTTCTTGCCACTGGTTTCTGCGGGGGGCTCACCACGCTCTCGACGCTAGCGGTCTCACTTGCCGAGCAGATAGCCCATCTCGGTTTTCTCGCAGCTGGATTCTATGCGATCATTACCATTGGGGCAGGACTTGGTGCCGCAATTTTCGGACGCATCATTGGACGGCTCTGGTACCGCCATGGTCGCGTCGCGCTTGGTTAGCTGGTCGAGGGATCGATGATCGCCACCACCGTCAAAACAGGGTATTGCAGGCCCCCCACCGCCCCACAACAACGCCAGGGAATCCGGTCCTTCACCACCTGCTCACCTCGCGGGAGGCGTTACGAACCAAGAAGGTACTCGCCGTCACACGTCCCAGGCATCGCTGGGGAGTGCTCGCATCTCCGTCAATCCCGATCTCCCCGCCGTGACATTCAACGTACTCGGTCTGCACGGCGAGCAAAAGCGACGAACCTTCGTTTCGCAACTACGAGACACAGAACGTCTCCACATCCTGGAGGTACTATCATCGCAGAGATCATACGGTCGGGTGCACCATTGCGAAACCGCCACTACCTCTCCCAGCGGCGGGGACTGGTGATGATCACTCAAGGCCCGACAGACTGGTCCGCAGCTACGACCCTCCCGAAAATCCTGCCGGACGTCAGGGCGTAACCTGTGGCCTGGTTACTTGTCGTGCTCTTCGGTGCACTCGGTGCTGTCGTTCGCTACCTACTCGATCGCAGCATCATGAGACACCTCAACACCGATTTCCCGGTCGGTACCCTCATGATCAACCTCAGTGGGGCACTCGCTTTGGGTATCGTCGTCGGACTGGCCACCAGAAACCTCCTCCCGACCCAAGACGCCGTTGCCATAGGAGACGGCTTCATCGGTGCGTACACCACCTTCTCCACGCTGACATTCGAAAGCCTATCACTCGCCAATACCGAGTCATTTGGTCTCGGCGCGCTCAATATGGTGGGCACCATCGTGGCCGCGACCATACTCGCCTACCTTGGAATCCACATCGTCCAATAGCACGCCGACTGTTGGCTCCTCGTTTACCGTGACTGCAGAACCCTCGCCCATCACATCCCGACTGCACCAATGATTCGGCCTACCTCGCGAGGAGATAACCCTTCTTGCTATCGCAGGTTTCCGATCGCTCAGCCAACCGACTCCCTTGGTCGCCAACGAATAGACCGATCGCCAACGACGTCTTGCTCTCTCGTCCTCGCACTGCGCGCACGGTCCTGCTTGTTGTCACAGTTAGCGATTTCATGGTAGTCCATTCCATCGCCTCGCAAGACCGCTAAGCGGCTTGCTCCGGGGCACCTG
>NZ_DAHXOI010000064.1 GCF_027364955.1 Ferrimicrobium sp. | reverse complement strand
CCGTTGCATCTGAGTGATAAACACTGAGTCCACTCATATAGATGCACCTTTTACAAGGTTCTTGTCTCGGACTCTATTCTCACTCGTCCGAGAGTCGTTCTTGCCTCTCCAAGCGTGGCCAGTATTGCTACTGGTCTTACGCGCTCTCTCCAGGTGATAAGTCATCTCATCATCTGAACTGCCGCCTGTACCCGATATGGGCCTGGGAACGAACAGGGCGCTGGTCTCAACTAGGCCAGGACTGGTAGCCGACCAGTCGCGGATATTTAACGCAGCATTGTCATCTCGATCCACTTCAACTCGACAGGTATCACAGACGAGTTTCTTAGCAAGCTTTGCACCCGTCAGTCTGCCTGTGCAGTTGTGGTGGATTTGTGACGAGGGGAAGAAACGATCCACGACGACAACCTTAACTCCGGCTCTCTCAGCCTTATAGGTAATGGTTGGTCGAAAAGCTCCTAGTCCGGCATCCGATACCGAACGACGGAACGCTCGTTTCCCCATGCTCCGTTTCATGGCAGCGATGTTAAGGTCTTCAATCTTAACTTCGCTGTAGTTCTCCACCAGATAATGAGTTAACTGATGGATGCTTTCACGCCGGATATGTACGGCCTTGCGGTCTAGCTTGACAAGCTTGGCTTTTGCTTGTTTATGACCGCGTGATCCGGGTATCCGACGTGAAAGGGCGCGCCCAACCCTACGACGCTCGTCAAGCGTGGCTCTTAAAGGAGTAGGGTTGGGAATGACTGTGATATTGCCGTTGCTATCGGCAATGGTGGCAAGCGATCTTAATCCTAGATCCACGCCAGCTCGTGGAAGTTGGTCGAGCGCAGTCGTAGATGACGTAGGAAGTACGCTCGTCTTTATGGCTACTTGACAGGAGACAAACAACCGTCCCCATCTCTCTGAGAGAGTGCAGTTGAGTAGTCGAGCATTGTTTTTGGCAGTCCCGTTGGTAAGATGACGTTGTATCCTGCGGGTGTTCTCTTTAGACCGTAGAGCACCTATGGTAGGTAGAACGATCGTTCTATGATCGTCCTCAAAGCGCATAGTGCCTGTCGTGAAACGCACTCTGTTCTGGTCTTTTCTCTTTGACTTTCCCTTGGGGAACCCGACCTTCTTGCCTCTTCGCTTCCCGCGCTTAGAGCTCGACCAATTAGAAAGAGCTTGTACTAGGTCGGCGATACCAGAAGCGTACGCCTCTTTGGAGTTCTCTCCCCACCAGGGAGCGACTTCGTTCTTTTCTTGATTCCATTGTTTTCGCAGAGCTTCAAGAGTCCACGGAGTAGATAGGTGGTTCTCGTCGGCTCTCTTGGCCTCTATGTCCGACTTGACTTTGGACAGCGCCCAGTTGTAGGCAAATCTTCTAGCACCGAAGTGAGACCAAATCAGAGAAGCCAATCTCTGTTCTTTCGGCCACTCTACTTCAAAAGAAGCTCCTGTGATCGTCCAGCCGGTCGGTACTTTGTCGCCCGTATCGTCACTGAGCTGGAAGAGTACACTCACCGACTCTACAGCCTCTCGGTATTGCTCGAAATCTCCGGGAAGCTGTACTTTCCTTGTCGGTTTACCGTCATCTAAAATCACCTCGCCTATAGTGAGGTCGGACACCTTCTTAGCTTGCGCTTTTGTCCGCATAATTACGATCATGAACACACCGCATCAATAGCGCGCTGAGCTTTATCCGCAGCCGCATGGTGGCCATACAGACGCGCACATAAGGATGTCAGCAACTCTGTGACATCACGCACTAGATCATCGTCTACCTCAGCAGGGTCTACCACAACTAGTTTTCGTGACTGCGCCTCCAACGCAGCTTCTATGCACTCGACTCCAAACCGACAAAAACGATCTCTGTGTTCGACCAAGATATTTTCGACTGTTGAGTCTTTGAGTAGCGACAGGAATTTGCTCCTATGGCCATTGAGCGCCGAACCAACTTCGGTTACTACACGGTCTATCACATACCCATGTTCCGTAGCCCACGTAAGAACCCTGGCAACCTGGCGGTCTAAGTCCGACTTCTGATCCGCCGAAGAAACTCGCGCATATATGACGGCAGACTTAGATACCGATGGCCGAGACTCTAAGTCTCCCACCAGTATGAGTTGTCCAACTTTACGTGCAGGAACAGGAAGAGTGCCCGCGCGATACCATTTATACGCCGTCTGAGGATGTATACCTTGGGACAGTGCCCACTCACGCAAGTTCACTATATGTAACTATAGCACATCTATACGTCAACTGTTGCTACCCT
>NZ_DAHXOI010000063.1 GCF_027364955.1 Ferrimicrobium sp. | reverse complement strand
CACTCGTTCGCGTCACTTTGGACCACCTGTTACTCTATCTCTGGACCAGGCTCTGTTGGTCCGTTCTCCTCCTTTCTCTGGCTCCTCTGTTTACGCATGGATTCTCCTTTGAGTTCGACGGGGATTGCGTTATGAACGATCCGATCCATGATGGCATCAGCGACGGTTCGCTCGCAGAGGCTCTCATACCACGCCGAGACGGGTAACTGCGAGGAGATGATGAGCGAACCGTTCTCCCCGCGGTCATCCAAGAGATCGAGGATCTCCCTAAAACCCAGTGGTGAGATCGGAGAGATCCCCCTCCTCATCGAGGATGAGCAGATGGGTTCTCGCAAGTGCGGCCGCAAAGGCTGGATAGGTTCCATCCGCTCGGGCGATCCCTACCTTCTCGAGAAGCTTTGAGAGCTTGTAGTAGCGCACCAGGTAGCCCGCACGAATCGCACTCACGCCAAGGGCGATCCCAAGGTAGGTCTTTCCCACCCCAGTGGGGCCGGTGATGGCGAGGTGATGATGAGCACTCAACCAGGCAAGGGATACGAGTGAGCGATAGCGCTCGCGGGTAAGCCCTCGTCCCTCGCTCAGTTCAAAGTCCTCAGGGGCTCCCACGCATGCTAAAGCCAGCCTCACGGGTTCTCCTTTGCACCCTGGCGTTGGCTCGCATCGCGATCTCGTAGTCGAGGATGCGACAAAGTCGCTCATCAAAGTCCAGTTCGGTCGTTGAAGGGTCCTCGAACTGGGCGCGGTACTGGGCCTTGGCATGAGAGAGACGCAGCGCACTCAAGTGTTCTAGGTTGGTGGCCCTACTCATCGATACCCCCAACCCTGAAGGCCTCAGGACCCCGTAGGTTGGCATGGGGAGCGTAGCTCATCTCAGGTTCGGTGCCCACATCTGCCCGGGCGAGACCCTTGGTCAAGATGGACTCCACTGACTCCCGGGTAGGAGAGCCAATCATGAGGGCGCGTTGACAGGCGAGCTCTGCCTCAGTCTCTGGATACCCTCGCAACAGACGCAGGAGTCCTTTGGCCGATGCCTGAGCCACCGATCGGAACGGGGTCGAGTCAACGACAGAGCGAATGACGCTCTCGGTGCTCTCACCAATGGCACGGGCCTGACGGTAGAGGAGCTCTTCGGTCTCCAGGTATCCCTGGTGCTCGAGGGGTCGGTGAGCTGGGTTAGTGATGACCTGGTTCTCACCATCGGCGCGGTCATGGATAGCGATGCTCTCACCATCACTAAAGACCTCGATGCTCCTTTTGGAAACCTTGACACGTACCTTGGTGTTGCGAAGAGCGAACTGGTACCGAGTAACGGTTGGTATGGACCATGAAGTGATAGTCAGGTCCAACGGGTAAGGTCAAGAACTCGGCGAGCTCATAACAGCTCGTGGGTAGGGGTCGCAAAGAGGGCAGTTCCTCGGCGAATCGAGTAGCCCTCGACCCGGCTAGGTACTTAAAAGGAGCCTCGTTGAGATCTGTGAGCATTCCCCTGACGGCCTCGTTGGCCTCGGCGACACTGTAGAAGCGTTCGTGACGGAGTCGAGCCAAGATCCTCGTCTCAACCCGGTAGACGCTGCCCTCGGCCTTTGCCTTATCCTTTGGCCGATACGGGCGAGTAGCCGCGGGCTCGATTGCATAATGGGTGCAGAACTCGGTGAAAGTTGTGTTGTAGATGAGCTCGTCACGGGTGTGCTTGGTCACCGCACTCCGGAGATTATCGGGGATGATCTTGACGGGAAGCCCACCGAAGAACTCTAAAGCATCCATGATGGCAAAGAGGAAGTCATCGATGCGCTGGGACTCATAGACCCCCGCGAAGGTATAGCCCGAGTAGGCCAGGGCAGCGACAAAGACCTGGGCATAGAAAGCGATCTGGCCAGTAGCTCGGTCCCAGATGGGGACGGTGTCGCCCGCATAGTCGACCATGAGAGCGCTGCCCAATTCATGGACCAACAACATGGTGAGCTCTCCTTGGTCCATCACTCGAGCAAGCTTTCGACAGAACTCAGAGTATGAGTAGGAGTTCTCACCATTGATCTGGCAGTACTCCTCCCATAGGAGCTCTCGGGTGAGATGCGGGGTATCCCTCAACTCCTTGACGAGTGCCTCGTAGTCGGGGGCTACCTTCGTGCTGGTTCTCCCGGCTCTCGTCGGATAGAGAACCGCTAGGAGGCTCGAGTCCTTTGACAAGTCCTCCTCGGTGATGGTGACCTCGGCTAGCTTCTTGCGAAGTCTGGTGACTGACTGATGCGATACTCCAGTGGCTGCCTCGACGGTGCGGGCCGAGGCATCCGGGTGTCGATCGAGGTAGCCAATGACTTTTCGGATCTGATCTGGTTGCAATGTCCAACTTCCTTTTCTTGTCTTGTTTTTCATCTCTGTTTACCTCCCTCT
>NZ_DAHXOI010000062.1 GCF_027364955.1 Ferrimicrobium sp. | reverse complement strand
AAGGCGTCAAGTCGGCCCGCCGCCGCTCGATAGCCAGCAAGGATAAAGGGTGCACCTGCCACCGCATCATGTACCGGAAATGCTTTATCATTCATCTTCACTGGCATATACTGTATCCCTTTCTGGATATTGGCAAACTGTTCAGGAGTGTATTCTTCATCATTGTAAATGATCTTGCCATCTTTCATGGTAATATTACTGGGGGTATCATGACCTTTCTTCTTCTGTTTCTGTAACTGAATCTTCTGTTTCTTCTCATTCTCATGCCATTTCCTGTATGCGAACCTGAATTTGACCTCATCAGACCAGTCAGACTTGGCAAGATCAGGATAGAAGTATTTTAACCAGTTCCAGTGCAGTTTCTTATGCAGATCATCATAGTTCTGGAAGTGTTTGTAGCCATCCTTTGACCCCCTGACTGTGTAATCACATTTGGCAACGGGGCATTTAACTTCCATTTCAATCACTCTGCAAATGGTGTAGCAGTTGCAAATGTTACACCTGAACCTGTGAACTCATAATACCATCCTGCTGGAACTCTCACTCTGATTATTTGTGTTGCCGTTGAAGATGTATCTCCACTCACATACTGGTTGCCTATTGCAGTTGGCGTATCCGTTGAACCCTTTGCAATTGTTACGTATCCTGCTGTGCCTGATGTCGATGCATAGACTGGAAGGTCTATGGTAATGTCGTATGGGTTTGTGTTCTGGTAGACCGTTCCTGTGGCAGGGGGATTAGTGGGGATTGTGGGGGTTGAGCGTAACCCTATTTCTTTAATATGTATCTGGGAAAACTCCGTAATACTATACAATGGACTGAAATCAGGATTATACATACTTAATGTCGCAACCATATTTAGTCCACCTTTATATGTACTATTCGATTGGTCATATACAACATATTCATAATCGTATGAATATCCACTACTTTTCTGGTCGCCAGAAACTATATTTGTTATGACGAGTGTCGTTATAGGCGATGGATTACCATTTGGGAGTGTAGATATAAAATACTTTGTATTCTGCACATCGTATGTCTGTACTGTATTACTATAGTAACCCCCCCAGAATTGGTATATACCATAAACGCACATATCAACCATTAATTTACCAATACTTATATGGGCGCCGCCAGTGAACCACGCATATTGGTATCCCGTTATACCTATTTCCGAACGCCACTGATATGCAGAGGCAGCACCGTTTCCATCTAACAACGCCGCATTACTGTTGATTTCACTGTCAGTTGGGAAGGTTGATGTAGAGTCATTTGTAATATAAAACGAACCAGCGGTTAATGTAGCAAAGGTATATGGTACTAAACCACCCATATTACTTCCAGCTTTAGTCATAAATGTTATACCGTCGATATATAGATTAATATTCGATGGTAATAACGCTGGCCCGGAAGTCTTAGATGGTACTATAGCACCGAGAATAAATATCCCCTGACCTGTGGGTGTTGCTTTAGACCGTATGACGACACCGCCAGATGTTTCGGCAGGTGGCTGTCCACCCTCAATACCACCACGCGATGCACTATTCCCTATAATAGATATATTGACTGTTGGATCACTATATGATACTGCTGGCATTATGAGTTGACAATATATTTCTGTTATTGTTGTATACGGGGATGGCATACTATTAACTTCCCATAAGGTATCTACGAATGGGGCATTGGTAATATCATATACCCCATCGTTTAGATGCATAACCCCACCACCTAAACTAAACAGATAATTTACCGCTTCCTGTATCCCGCTTGTCTGCGTGTAAGGTGGTTTTGACGTTGATGTTGGATCATATGAGTCAGGCCCGAAATCCCAGCCGTCATTGTATTCCTCTGATAACCCGTTTGCTACTCCCTTTGCTGATCCAACAACATACGGGACTTTCACTTTCTCTTTATAGGCGACGTAATAAAAACCATCTTCTTGAATTATATACGGTATGAGTGCCATGATGAATATATACTTATTCAATATAAAAATGTTTATTATTTGCTTCCCACGTTTACTCTCTGGATCATGAGATTGGCAATCTTCTTAGGCCTGTGAATAAAATCCATATGTGCCTCTTCAACCTTGCTCTGCCCAGTGAGTGTGATAAGCATTGTTACATTCAACTGCCCCCATAGGAGAATACGTTGCCCTATGGTCTGGAATGATGATGCTTCCTGAACCTGATCGTATGTAAAATTTCTCACATTGGCAGCAATTATGCCATGCCTGACATATACCTGCTGTGAGGTAATGATATAGGTATATTCCCTGTGCCTGATATACAGAATGAGTAGTATCAGGAAGTCGAGGAAGATTAATGCCCTGAAAACATCAATAACAATGCCATGAAATACAAACAATACATAGGTGAGATATGACGGGTATTCCTTTTCAAGATATATAATGCCGAATAACACGATGAAAAATAGAAAAATATTTCCAAGCATGCTACCGTATGCCCTGTGTCCCACGAATATAGGGGAACCCTTTATAGGTTCCATTGAGGTTTCATCCCACTTTTATAGGTTTCTTCTGTTCTGGAGTGTTTATTTTTCCAGATGGTGTTGAACCAGTAGAACTTACAGATACCTTTAGAGAACCAAGTGCATCAACGCTTCTTTTGAGATCCTCTACCTTTGCATTTAACTGTGCTATATCTGCAAGGTTTCTCTTCTGCATGATCTGTTCGACCTGTGCAATTACCTGATTAACCACCTGTTGCTGTGAACCTACAAATGCATCTATTCTTACCATAGCGGCATTGATTTCACCAAGTGTCCTGTTTGTCCTGGCTATGCTCTTCATATAGGGTGCAGATGCAAGTATAGACAGACCTATTGTTGCCACACCGAATATTGCAGTAAGCCTTACGTCATGCATTATCTCATACTGGTAGAATGTTCCAGCTGCAAGAAAACCTGAAAATCCTGTGATCGTTTTGCTTCCCACAAATGGAAGTGCTGTTATATGTTTCCTGAACTTGCTTATTCTCTTTCCTTTCTGGATCTCCATTTTCTTGGCTTCCAGTTTGGCAAGTTTCTTCTCAGTCTTCTTCTGCCTCTTGTTTGCTTTCCTCTCCTATAGGAGACCTAAGGCGGCCAAT
>NZ_DAHXOI010000061.1 GCF_027364955.1 Ferrimicrobium sp. | reverse complement strand
AACAAGCGCACGATCGAATCGCTTATCAAGGGCGGGGCTTTTGACAGTCTCGGTTACGCGCGCAAGGGGCTCGCTGAGATCCATGAGAACGTAATCGACCAGGCACTCGACAAGCGTCGCGAGCGAGATCGAGGCGTCTTCTCGCTCTTCGAAGACCCAACCGACGTAGCTGCAGGGGTCGTCACGCTTGAGATCAACCCATCTAGCGACGAGTGGCCTAAGGATCTTCTCTTAAAGGCTGAACGAGAGATGCTCGGTCTCTATGTCAGTTCTCATCCTCTCGCTGGTCTCGATGCGCAGTTGGCCAAGATCGCCGCCTTGAAGGTTGCCGAGGTCCTCGAACTTGCCGAGACGGGTGTAAGTCAAGCTGTTACCGTTGTTGGGGTCGCGACGACCCTCACCAAACGCCACACCAAAAAGGGCGAGCTGATGGGGACGATCACGTTAGAGGATCTCCGTGGGGCCATCGAGGTGATGGTCTTTCCAAAGACCATGGCAGAGTTCGGCCAGCTTCTTACCCAAGACACGGTTTTGAAGATTCAGGGACGTCTTGACACCCGAGAGGAACGCCCAAAGATCGCCGCCATGGCCATCGAGGTTGTGGAGCTCATCCAACCCGAGTTTGTCGATGGAGCGGAGGTTGCGACGCTGGTCATGCCTGAGGAGCTCGCGAGTCGTAGCGAACTTGAACGGCTTCGTCAGGTTCTCGAGGCTCATGAAGGTGAACACCCGGTGGTCCTCAAGATCGGCTCGATGCGCTTCCTGGTTGACGGTCTCTCAATCCCTATCGACAACAACCTGATCGGGCACCTGCGAAGTAGCTTTGGCGACCGGGTGGCGTTTGCATAGCCATTTGGCGACCGGGTGGCGTTTGCATAGACACGTTCGAGCTATGCTCGCTGGCCAATAGCCACCGTTATGCCAGAGTAAAGGTCACTTCTGTCCGAAACAACGGCGCAATCACCAACTGAACGACCAGAATGTGAAGTATCGGCGGGCCAATGATTGTCACCACGATCGCAGTGGGACCCAGATCGCCTACCCTGTTCATTCTGGCCGGATGAATCATTGTGGTCGGGCGGGTCAATGAGCCTCGCTCAACTATCACCACTCCATCGAGCGCGCGACAACGGGCGAGCCCCACCACTCAAGGGGTTCGATCCTGCTCGATCGTGGCAATGAGTCGATGCATACCAGAGGAGGGGTTGTCGTGCGGGAAAGAGGTTCCGTTACTCCGATGTCGTGTCTCAAGATCCCGTGCCCGTCTCGCTGCCTCGTGAACGAGCGACATATAGGCGATCGCATCGATTCCCTTGTCATCTGATCTGTCCAACCTCCTGCGGAGCTGGCTGGCGTGATCGTTATCCAACCAAGCACCGCAATCCTGGAAGTGCAGCACGAGCCAGAGCTCAAAACATGGGTTTGAGATTGCCAATAAAACTCCGCTGCGCTGCGCAAGTTCCACGGCATCTAATAGACCGGGGTGGTTCTGCGGCCACTCGACGTCAAACACACACCAAACTTCATCGATCTCCGCCGCTTCGCTGAGAGTCTTATGCCACGCATCAACCGCATGCGAGACGAGAGTCCTCGGCGCCAACCCACCACGTTTTGACTGCACCCGCAAATCAACAGCCGCAATGTCTCGCACCCATGGTTGATGTCTCAGGGCGTTCAGGTACTCCGGCTCAGTTCGTTCTCCTTCGCAGAAGATCAATATCGTCTTTCGCGGCTGGCGGACCGCAACCCGCCTCTTCAAACCCCGCCCAAGGGTCCTCCGGCGACTCGCGCCCATCAGCTATCGCCCGACGCGAGACCGAGTACCCGACGCAAGGTGAACTGGTCAAGAACGGGGACCGCACCGAAGCGTCCCTGAAGGTAGGCCCTCTCCAGGTTCATCGATCGTCTTACCTTGTCACCACCGTACTCAGCCAGAGCGGTGAGGGTGGTGAAGCCACCCTCACCCTTCTCGGTCAGCCAGACCTCATCTCGGTTCAGATGGTTGAGGAGGCTCGTATCGTGGGTTGTAAAGATAAGCTGGGCACCTCGGGGATTGGTATCAGGATCCTGGAACAGTTCGAGCAGACGTGCCGAAAGATGAGGGTGAAGGCTTGCATCGATCTCGTCGAAGAGAAGGATTCCACCCTCCCCAAGGATATGCAACAGCGGCCCAATGAGAGAGAACCAGGTCTGTGTGCCCGCTGACTCCTCCTCTAAGCTAAAAGGCAGCTCCTGTCCCAAAACACGATGGATGAAGCGTAGCCGCCCTGGTGCGTTCCGTCGTGCCTGTGACATCGTCAGGCTATCTTCGCGGTCATCCTCAACGATCTCCACCTCGCCAATGCCAAGATCAGCAAAGCGAAGCAGAGCCAGAGCCGCCTCGCGATCTGCGGAGTGGGCAACCTCCGAATCAGGAAAGAGTGTGGACCGTAACGCGGTTCCCTTATCGTCGAACAAGCGCATAGTTGCCGACATGCCAACCATATTCGCAATAGATGGACGACGCCCACCCAAAGGCCAGTGCTGACCAACAATCCTGATGTCACCGAGTGCACGCGCGAAGCGTTGCACCTGGGGTACATCAAAACGCATAGCCGCAGAGAGCGCTAGCGTGCTCGGAGTTAACAACTCCCGCGTTCCTGATAGCGCACCAAGACCTCGGCGGAAGCGGATATCACGGCCCTCTCGCTCAAAAAGCACACGTCGGCGTCGCTCTGGATAGTTATAGAGCCCCTCGAATAGCACCTGGACATCGTCTACGTCAAGTTGATAGATATACCGCACACCTTCAACAACCATCTCCACCAAGTACGTCGAGGGCGACTGCGGCCCAGGGCCAAATTTGAATGGCTCACGGGGTATCGACTGATCCCAAGCTCGCAACGATTGAGCCACCGCCCTCGAGAGCCAGTCGATCGACTCAATGACGTTGGATTTACCAGAAGCATTCGGACCGTAGATGCCAGCCACCGTCAACACACGCTCGGCAAGCAGGTCGAAGCTCCTAGCTGAGGGTCTATCTTCGTCGACTGCGACCATCGACAGTTCCACAGGTTCCAAGATCGACCGATGGTTAGAGATCTCAAATCTGAGCAGCACATCTCCAAAATAGCAGTCCTGAAGCACTTTGAGCTGTATTTACGTCGAATTCTGACAAATTGGTCCATTTAAACACACCAATGCGACAGTTGCCAAACCGGCCATCTGACGGCCAATTACCCAACCCAGTATTTAGCTGCGCTCTTGACCTCGGTCAAGGACGATAAGGACAAGACCGCCCTCTACC
>NZ_DAHXOI010000060.1:1949-3319 GCF_027364955.1 Ferrimicrobium sp. | reverse complement strand
TTTAACCGGCTAATCCTGACCCAGATGAGTGCGCAGATCCAGAACCGTGGGTTTTGTTCCCAACAGATTGGTTGAGGTGACGGATCTGTTCTTCGTGGTGCCGGACCTTGATAGCTACCGCATCGATCAAGCCTCGAAGTTCCTCGACCTGGGCACTCAGTTCGATGAACGTATGAGAACGCTTTGAAATAGTTCGGTAGCCCTCCACCATTTGGCGTAGCTCGGGGTTCCGATACAGGGTATTCCTTGTGACGTGAGCACGACGGGCGACCTCAGCGAAGGTGACTACCTGGTCGAGCGCGACTATCTCCGCACAGGTCTGGTCGACTTTGGCGAGGGTCTCCTTGGAGATCATTGGCTACTCGCCTGGGCGATGAGTGCATCAAGCCGTACCATCAGGCGCCGATGACGATCCGCCTCGGTTGCCCAACCTCGGCTCGTCGCATCGGATGCAAGAGTCTCTGTGTCATGACGCTGGGTAACAAGCACGGCTAGGTTCGTCTCATCAACGCGGAAGTTGGTACAGTGTTCACAAATGTTAGCGTAGATGCAGGCCTCCTGAGCCAGGGCACGTACACAGTGGCCTCCAGAGAGTCGTGACTTAATCAAGGGAAGCCCCTGCCAGGGTTGGTCCCCGGTGACAGGAATGCTTGTATGCGTCTTGGGTGCTGTGGGAGGAATGATCTCCTTGAGTTCGCGAAGAGCTCGCTCGTACTCAGAACGGATCGTCGTATCAAAGAGGCGTCCATAGCGAAGGCTCATCTCGGCCGAGGAGTGTCCAAGGAGAGACATGAGAACCTGGAGCGATACTCCTGCATTGACCATTGAGGTCGCAAAGGTGTGGCGGAGCTGGTGGGGAGTGACCGGGTCAATTTGAGCGCGCCCACAAGCGCGTCCCAGTTCATCTCTCACGGCGTTGGGTGAGAGTCGGGTTCCATGGTGCGTGAAGAGAAACTGACACGGCTTACCGGTTCGAGGATGCGGTAGTGGTCGCCCATTGGATCTCAAACCGACGATTTCGTCGATGAGGGCCACGGTATCCTCTTCGAGGGGGACCATGCGTTCGGTATCGAGCTTACCGAGCGGCACCTTCAACCAAGAGCCATTCATCGGGACCTCATGAACGCAGTCGAGTTCGAGATCGAGGAGCTCTCCAATCCTGAGTCCGGTCGCACGCAAAACCCTGAGTGCCAACGCAGCCAAGGGGTACTCCGTCTCGGTGAGTGCAACTCGCAAGCGACGGTCCTCATCGAGGGGAACGTACCTCGGCAGAGGTGCTGGTAGTCGAGGAATATCTGAGCTAAAGATGAGCCTGCGAGTTGGGACATCGGCCCAGTCCCATTCGGTAATGTCACGGAGGAACGAACCTA
>NZ_DAHXOI010000060.1:0-1853 GCF_027364955.1 Ferrimicrobium sp. | reverse complement strand
CTAGGGTGACGATGAGCTGGACCTGGTAACTCAGGGTGAAGGGCAGGCCATTCTTTGGATTCAGCACTCTTGCGACGTAGTTCAAGTAGGGCTCGATGTGGGGTTGTCGTCTCAGTTCGGCGAAAGAACCAAGTGCTGGGTCATGTTCGGCAATGAATCGACCAAAGTGGGCCAGCCGAGTAGCGATTGAACCGATCGTCTTTGGCTTGCAGGTCCCGCCCTTTCGTTCCAGATACGCAACAAATCCATCACGTAACGCAGGGTGTACCTCGGCCATGCGGCACGAGAAGGGTTCAGAGGCGATTTGAGAGACAGGGCCGACTGTGAAGATCCCAAGATGAAAGAGGACCTGTTCAACGATGAGAATTGCACCATGGTAATGACGAAAACCCTTGTTGGAGACCTCCTTGCGTCGACGCAGGGCCGCCCTGAACTCAGCAAGGTCAGCCACCACGAGCCCGTCAAGTGGCCGGCCCGTTTGAATAAGTAGCCGCACGAGGGCTTGGGACCCTGCACGGATGCTCACCTTGTCGCTGTAGCCGAGAGCTCGTGCCCCAAGAAGAAAGCGTTCCATGTCTGGTGCCATTGGGGATTGGGGAATCATGGCCCAGAGGCCAACTAGTTTGCGCTCAACCAGATAGTCATACCCTGGTCGCAGATACCCAAAGAGCATGAGGAAGAGCATGAAGGGACCAGCGAGCGGTGAGAACGTCAACCTCTCGGCAAGGTTAAGGGTCATGAATGCGGTAGCTGATTCGTAACGTTCGAGAAACCGGCGAGCATTGGCCATCTCAAAGGAAGTATCGTTGACACTGCCCACGACGGCCCCATACTGGGCGAGGATATTGCCTGGTAAAGGACCTGATTCAATCGATTGAGCGTGCTCTAGCCGCATCAAAGGCCTCCTTTACATGGACCGGCGCAAGATGAATGTAACGCTGGGTGGTATCAATATGAGTGTGTCCAAGAAGTGCTTGGATGATTGCGAGATCAACCCCAGCGGCCGCCATTGCGGTACCAAAGCTGTGTCGGAGGGAATGAGGGTTCCCTCCAACCACGCCGCTGGTGAGTCGGTGATAGCGAAAGACCGTGCGAAGTCCAGCCACCGAGAGTCCCTGGCCACGGTTCTTGCCTTTGGCCACGAGAAACAGATGCTCATCGTCTGACTCGGGGCGCTCAACGAGCAGATAGGTCTGGATGAGCTGGCTGAGGTCATTGTCGATCGGCACCCTGCGCTCCTTGGCCCCTTTCCCAAGGACTCTCACCCAGCGTGCCCCGATGTCGACATCGCGGACGAAAAGGCCAAGCACCTCAGCCGAGCGCAGGCCAGAGTAGACCATCAACCCCGCCATCGCGAGGTCCCTAACGCTCCGAAAGTCACCAAGGAGATCTGAGATCTCTCTGGGAGCAAGCGTATGTGGGAGGAGTCTTGGCTCCCGTACTCTGAGCTCTGAGCGAAAGACTTGACCTCGAGCAAGGTGAGAGAGGGTCCCGTTACGTTCGCCGCTGACGCGCCTCCGCCTGCTCGTTCCCCTAGGAATTGGATTGTGAATCTCAGGATCTCTCATTGACAGGAAGCGAAAGAGTGAGGAGATCGCTCCCAGGCGATGGTTAAGTGTCGCGGGTGCATAACCATCAAGGGCAGTGCCATCCATGCGCACAACATTGGGATACGAGCGACCCGGCACGGTTGCCAGACGGCAGGCATGAAGGTAATCAAGGATCGTGTTGGTACTGACCTCTGTCAAGGCGATCTCTTGAGTCAACAACCAGCGACCGAAAGCGACTAGCGAGTACCCGTAGGCACGAATCGTCATAGCTGAGTAGTTCCGGTCCCTCAAATACGAGAGATA
>NZ_DAHXOI010000059.1 GCF_027364955.1 Ferrimicrobium sp. | reverse complement strand
GTGCCGGTGACGACAAGACGGAATGCCGGCTCACCTACGGTGTCAGTATCGATCTGGTCGATGACGTTGTGTAGCGACTCGACAGCCGCGAACATCTGCGTTCCGCCGAGTTGAACTTCTACTGCTCCCCAACGTCCGTCCGGGAGCATGATGATTGCATCGATCTCCTTGCCGTTCGAGTCCCTGTAGTGACGAACTTCGCCGTTGATCGTCGACGCGAGTACCCCCAGGTCGTGGATAACAGCACTCTCGAAGAGCACGCCAAGCATTGCCAGGTCGCTGTGCAGCTGCCCTGGCCCTGCTCCGAGAGCCGCTGCTGCGAGCGACGCATCCACCAAGTGGAGCTTCGATGAGATGCGGAGGCGAGCACGGGATCGCAGTTTTGGTGTCCAGGGCAGCTGCGGTTCCACGATGAACAGTCGTTGCAGGAGTCTAACGTAGTCACTGATCGTCTCGACATTGATCGTCGGTGCGACGGCCCGCACATCGGCGGCGAGGGTTCTGTGCGTTACTTCGGAGGTGACGGATCGCGCCAGCGCCACGATGAGTTGCTTGATGACGTCTGGCTCGTGTCGCACGTCGGCTAGTCGCCTTATGTCGGTGCGGGCGATCTCATCAATGTATGCCCTCAGGCGGTCTGCGGACAGTTCAGGTTCCAGAGTGGTCATCGCAGGGAAGCCAGGTCGCAGGATGTTCTCTATGACCTCGTCGAGTTCGGGACCGGCCCTCATGTTTGCGGTCGGCCGCTCGCCTTCGAACAGCCCAGCGATGCTTACCTGGCGAGTAGCCCCGTCGAGCTTCTCGTACCAGGTCATGGTCCGCTGGCGGAGCCTGAGGAACCTACCGGCCCCGGTGTGGCGGGGGATGTCATCAGCGGGTATTGCCGATCCGGTGAGGATGAACTGTCCAGGTTCTACCGTCGCGTCGACGGCACGTCTCACGAGGTTCCAAAGTTCGGGAGCGACCTGCCACTCGTCGAGAAGCCGTGGAGCATCCCCCTCGAGAACCGCACGTGGTGCGATGGCCAAGGCGCGTTGTACTTCAGCATCGTCGATGAGCGCATAGGAACCCGCAGCGTGCATGGCAGTCATCGTCTTACCGGTCGCCCTTGCACCCTCGACCACGACCGCACCCGCCGCGGCGAGCGCACGGAACAGTGGCGCGTCGATTACCCGCGGCTCGTATGCCCGTCCGAGCACCTCGGCAGTATTCATACCTCGGCCTTAGCGATAGGCCGATGATTGCAGTATCTCTATGCCGAGCGATGCAGGGTGCCTGGGCATAGGATTACAGTACTGGTGACTTAAGTTCCGCTCCGTACGCCAGGCGATACATTGCTGGAACTGACCGCAGCGACCGCCTCGGGCTCGAGCCCCACAGCTGGATCCCCTGACCCAACCAGCAGGATTCCCGAAGAACGAGTAGACGTTTACCATGAAAGTCCGCCAAATTGTTGCACGATTAGAGGTAGATCGTCCATGAGTGGTCACCCCACATGTGCGGTGCTTCATCGGGACCGCAGGAGAAGGAGTTCCTTGTAATTAAAAGAAAGAAGGTGCGAACTCCAGATGCTCTAGCGCCGCGCTAGCTCTTGGTTTCTGCTGACCTGGAAACAAGCAGGTCAGGGCGGTCTGCGGTGTTGGGTATAGCAAATGTTGACTCGTGCACCGCGTCCCCAAAACACTACTCCGGACCTCCAGCCGCTGGAGCCACCCAAGCGCCTTGCCGCTTGCCCACAATCAACAGGGCAGACTCATGGTCACTACCATGGTAGGACCCACTGGGACCTGTTCTCGAAACGTCAGTGCACCGGAGTGCAAGACTGCCTACCGACATCTCCAAAGACACTAAGGGGCTCTGTCGAGTGATGAGATCCGGGGTGCAACAAGATACTCCTCCTCGAACGACCCCACCGCGTGGGAAACACTATCTGCCGCCGCGTCAGACTTCGAAGCAAACTCGTTCATCAACTCCCAGTTGGTGAGGGGTAATGAGTTTCCGGATACAGGTGTGATCCGTGTACTGAGGCAACCGCTGTCGAGTGAGAAAACTCCATAACTCCTCGAGTCTGGAGTGCACGGCAAAGCCGCCGAACAGAACTGCATTACCAGTGCTTGGATCAGTTGCAGCTGATGCCGCCGTTACCCTTGGTCCCAAGTCACCCACGGCTACTTCGTGCCAGTCTTTGCCATCAAAGATCCAGGTCTTGCTGTAGGCACCACTATGAGGACTGGCGTTCTCCCCGCCAAACAAGATCACCTGTCCTGTCGTTGGGTCAGTGCAAATCCCAGCACGTCTCGTTGGGGGGGGGATCGTCTCTGGCGAGAGCTTTGCCCAGGTTCCATTCACTGCCTTGCCCGTTCGCACCCTCATGGCCCTCTTCTTTTATGCATTGACACGTAGGCGGCGTTCTGTCTCTGTGCAAGTCGGCGGTGGCTACTGCTCCTCCCCAAAATCCTCTAGGGGCATGCCCATAATCGACCCACGCGTTTGGCGGCCCAAAAGAGTGTTGAGCAGCAACTTCCCTCACTCACTCGACACACTCATGCACTGGCTGCACATAATACTTGAGTCCGCCGTAGAAATTGCCTTCTCCACACTCTCCCATCGCCAAAGAACTATAGTTACCCACCTCAGTATCTGTATCCTCAAGCGTCAAGGTCATGGCATACCCTGCTCCGGAGTCTTCCGCGGTCCTGGTCAGCAGGGGTGTGGCCAGGGAGCGCCCCGCAAGACACCCGCTCAAGGGGTGCTATCGAACAGCGGTACGACCCGAGAATTGCTCGCGGGCCGGTTGTCGAGGTGCTCCCGAGGTAGTCAGCGGCCTACAGAACGATCCCTCTCGCGTCGACGGCAGGTCGGCCGACGCGACCGACCAACGATGCAGATCGACGGCTCTGGATCGCAACGTCCCGAGCCGCTAGGGGCACCGGGAGCGCCGAACGCGCGCCCAGCTCGCCGGATGCAATGCCGCGGCAGCAGCCTGAAGACCACATCGGGCGCAGTCCTCGTCAAGATCTCGTTGATCAGTGCAGTGCGTACGCATGCCTAGGCGTGCACGAGCAAGAGGGTCTCGGTGGGCACCGCTCGACGACAATCCGGAACGAACCCGCAGCTCACCGGCTACGTCGCCCTGCGCACACCCTGCATCGGCATGCGTACTCTGCGTTGTGCAGGCCTCGATAAAAACACCCGCGAAACTCGCATCTCCGACGAGCGCCGGAAAAAGAAGCCGTTGGTCAGACTGGAAGGCCCCTCGCACGGGGTGCTCGCCTGACTAGCGGTCTTGGTGGCGAGGTTGACCCCTGAACTTTCGACCGCTCGGTTACTAGCCCGACGACCCCAAGGCGTGTCCGCGAAACGGCGCCAGTCACTCTCCAGTCACTAGGCATCGGTATCCAACGGGCATCCGGCCCAGCTCGCCACTCGTGCTCAACAACGTGAAGTGACGCGGCACGACCATCGACTCGTCGGGCTGGCACGGATCACCATCACTGCTCTGGTGGTGTCAGAGCTGGTACGATCCGAGGGGCTAGCCATGAGGCGACTTGTTGCTCGTCCCAGTCGCTAGAGTCAATGGCGACCATAGCGTGCTCGGCCTCCTCTGGGGACGGGTAGTCCCGCCACGCCCAACCGTTGATCTCGATGAAGACCCGGAGTGCGATCCAGGCGGCGCGCTTGTTCCCGTCAGGGAGTGGGTGATTCATAGCAAGGCGAACGACTAGAGCAGCTGCCTTGTCCCTGAAGTCTCAATAGAAATCCTC
>NZ_DAHXOI010000058.1 GCF_027364955.1 Ferrimicrobium sp. | reverse complement strand
GCCCCAATTACCCCCGTTGAACTGGGACTACGGCTCAGATCCGAACCAAATCCATCCACATGAATGTCAGGAGAGCCAATTACTTTAGTGGCCCGGCGACCTACGGACCAGATGGACTTCACCTTTGTACGGAGAGCGCCTATGATTGGGGCCGCTACGGTCCTGTGAGTTTCTGCGGTCAGGATGTTCCTCTCGTGAAGGTAATTGTCACTGCGGCGGGTTATTGTTTGGTAGGAGGATACGCCGCAGTGACCGTGGGGTCGGACAAGGTCAGCTCCAATGGAGCTTTGTTTGCCATTGGATGCGGCAGTGCCGAGGCGCTAGGATGGTGGAAGACTGTGGTTGATGCTTTTCCCACTCCAATTCATATTGTGCATCCGGGAGGAGTGTCGGCCAATGGGTAGAATCTCTGAATACTCTCGAGATAGGTTGTTTCGTTGGCTTTTGGTGAACGCCGCAGTTGTAGTAGTGCTTGACTCGGTTCTGCGCTTTGAGCCATGGCTTACGAGCCTTGCTATCGTAGGACTGGTGTTCATCAGGGAACCCGGCTCGTACAAAAGGTTCTACAACAGGCTCAAGCTCCAACTTTCAGGTCACCCCACGGGCTCAAATACCAGTTGCGAACCTGATCACTGAGTATGTGTCGGACACTTGATGACTCGATAAAACGCCTCCAGTGAAACGTAGTCGAGTGTGGGCCTAACCTCACTCCGTACCAACCTCACCGTTCGGAGTCCCCAGCAATTGCTGCACAATCCCACCCTCGCCGAAAATCTTCTCGCGCTTTGGAAGTGACTGCGATGGCTCGGAGAGGGTAAATTTGGTTCCCCCTCAAGCACCGCCCCCGCCAACGCGGTCTTGACTCGGTGCCAGGTAAGTAACAGCGTTGCGCTCAGGATGGGATCAAGTCGTTCAGCTAGCTCGGAGATAGACGAGGGAACTCGATGGATCGCTGCAAGCGTGGATGCGGGGAACTTTGGGATTTCCATCGTCCGTAGTCCCAACCGTTCGGCCACATCTCGGCGGTTGTCGTACCAGAATGGTTGTGCACGATAGGAGCACTGGAAGAGCGGACGAACCACGGCCACATGTCTCGAATCGATAGCGGTGAGCATTCCATTGTCCATGCTGGTAAAGAGACCATCATCATCTGCCCCGTTCTCAGTCCGATCAGCGTTGATCGCCAAGGACCAGGTTGCTCGCGGCTCTCGTCCAAGCGTTGCCAAAACCATGGGAAACTCGTCGAAGATGCGAACCCCGCTTGCAGGAGTATTCACGATCACATACTCTGCATCGAGCAATCCGACTGCCTTGCCCAATAGCTCCATCCCAGCCTCATCCATGAGACTCGATAGATCGACGCTTGCCACTCGAACCTTTGGGTGAGAGCTGTATTTGGTCCCAAGTGAGGGGGAGTGTTCATCACCCTCAAGGCTGGCAACCGTGTTCCCTCCCTCGCGTAGCGCCTCCACCATCAGGATCGCAAGCGTGGACTTGCCGACTCCACCCTTTGCGCCCGTTGAAAAGATCAGCTTCTTGTCGGTCTCCATATCCGTATCCTCCGTTCAAGGTGTTACCAATACATATAGGCCACTTTTCCGATCCTCTTCAACGACAGCCAGATCGAATTGCTAGTGAACGGTCGCGAGTGTGTGTATCCACTCGTGCAACGCATCCACAGCAGCGACCGACAGCCGGTCACGAGCAAAGGCACACACAGCGCAAAGTTCGACCTCGTTGGCGTGATCTAGCACCCATGCGTCGCATGCCTCGATACAGCCCCTTCGCCACCTAGTCACGTCCGCGATTAGCACCAGCGCTACATCAAACGGGTCCGTTCCAGAAGCCGTAAACCACCCATGCCGTAGTCCGATGTTCTCATTGTCGCTGATGGAGAAACCCAAAACGGTGTCGAAGATCCCGCCAATATCGGACTCGAACCATCCCCAATCGGGACTCAGCCATACGGTATCTACGCTGATCGTCCAGTTCGGTTCGTTATCGATTGTGACGCGGCTATTGAGCATCACGGTCGGAAAATCGAAGACTCGCCCAAGGTCTCGCTGTCCAATGATGTCGTCCATCAGCGGATTCTGTCGACAGAGCTCGCCAATGCGATAGTGTTCCCAAGCAGCTAGACACTCAGGTGAGCAGCAGCCACGCTCGTGGTGCCACTCGTTCGCGCCCACGCCGCTCGTATCGATCTCTTTCCCACATTCGATGCAATGCACGATGTTACCTCATTGTTGTCGCCCAATTAGGACTTATTGGCGCTATCGAAGAGAACCGGTAGTGACTCCACTACCGGTTCGATCTTTTGTTGTTATTCCGCTATCGTGTTCTGCACTGACGCCGCGAGGTGTTTGACCAGTAGTGACGCCTCGGATCGGGTCAGATCTCTGAGAGTGGTGATCCCATGGCCGACAATTTGGGCTACGTACTCGGGTCGAAGCTCACGAGCGATGCTGAGCGCGTCAAAGTACTCTTTGATCGCGTTGATCTGTCCATCGACCGCAGGGGCGTTGCCCGCATCTACTGGCGTTGTCTCTGCCACCGGGGGAGTGATCTCACCCTCGCCATCAACCACCGACAGTGTGGCCGCCTTGGCCGCCGTCGGGCTCGCCTCGGCTGAGGCTACGGTGTTCGTCCTGGACCTTCTTGCGCCAGTTGGAGCACTACTTGGCTCCTGTGACGCCTGAGCCATCTCATCAACGGTGTAGAGACCCGACAACTCCTGGGGGAACGCTTTGCGTAGAGCAAGAGCCTCCGCGCACTTAGCGAGTTGATTGTCACCCGCCTTTTGTCCCAACACGACACTGCTCCCAAGAAGAGCTCCGGGGGTGACTGTTGTTACTCAGTCGTGCCAGGCTTCCACCGGTCCGGGGAGGTCAACAGAGTCTTCACCTTAGGGTCCCTGTTGCCACTTATTCTCATCGCTGATCCTGGCAATTGAATTGGCATAGAATCGGCTACCGAGCTTCGGATATCGGAGGAGTGGGTCGACACTCTGAACCATAGGTTTCCGATACTCCCGACGTCGACCCAAATCTGTTCGGCGCACCGGGGCACCAGGGCCGCCGGCATGTAACAGCTCGTTCCGATGGATGGTGAGCTCACTGCTCCAGATCATCCAGCGCTCGGTAGAGAGCCCTGCACCGTCGGTGACGAAGAGCAGCGTCCCAATGAGTGGGTGACGGAACTCCTTGAGAAGCAATGGCTCAAACATACAAAACTCACGAGTTGGAAGCTGAATCTCGACGTCCTCGATCCTCTGGACGCCGGCATGTTGTGCATCCTCCCTGATGGAGGGGTCATCGATGGTGGTATAAAGCGGCTGATCTCCCTGGACACTGAGCCTTGGAGGTAGAAGTCGAGTCCAGGTCCGCTCACGGAGAGGCACATGATACTGGGGGAGCTGTTCAAGAAAATGGTCTGGGGGCATGGGCTCATCGATCATTGACCCCAAACTCGAAGTTTGGAAGCCTTCAGCGCCGTAATCATCGCCACCCTTGATGTTGGTGAGGGTCTGACTCAGCGGCAAAGAACCGATTAGACCGTAGAGCAAGTAGCCGAAAACCTTGAATTCTAGATCGGTAGCCTCCTCTGGGTCGATGCCTAGCTCCTCAATGCGATGCTGGTGCTGGAGATAGGCAAGTCGATTCGTGATGATGTGTGAGACGGTCGTGTAGGAGATGAAGAACAGTCGAACGTCACGCTGATCCGGGCCGGGTTCCAAGGTGCTTCGCACCGGGCTTAACGCTCGGTAGAGCCTAAAGAAGCCTACGTCGTAAACATAGAAGGCGTATGCATCTCTGTCTTCTAACCCTCCCACCACCTTCACGTACTGATGTGACGGTGGACTCTCGATAAATTGGCGGTACCGCTCTCGATCACGATGGCGTGCCTCTACTTGATCACCAAGACTCCACAAGTTCACTCTCCCTCACCGGTCCAACCGGACCCTCCAAGTGTGGTGTTGACCCAATTGGGGCACTCATACTGCTTTGTGCCATTTGGTTCTCGGCAATAGGCAGTAACCACTCCAATGTCGCCTTGGCCGCTGGGCATCATGTGTATTCTCGCTAACTTTGCCACCCATTCTCGCTGAAATCTGCCACCTGTTATCGCTGAAATCTGCCACCCCCTAGGAGGGTGCGAGAGGGACTGGTTGTAGTGTATCGCTAATCGG
>NZ_DAHXOI010000057.1 GCF_027364955.1 Ferrimicrobium sp. | reverse complement strand
CGGTGGGACTCGGCTGCCAATCCGAAGCTGCCACCCGAGCTTGTCCAGCAAACAGGGCTAGCAGTGATGCAGGGTATACCTCTTTTTGTTTCTCTGTTGGTTGGAACATGGTAACTGCACATCTTCGGATATAGACTGTGTTGCCACGTTTCACAACCTGCACAGGTATTATTTCATCATCTATTACTGCATCAATCTTCATATCTCTCATTCCTTTTATTAAAGTTATCTATAATATCCTTTATCTTGTATGATAAAATAGTATTGTATGACACGCCATTGCTGTAATTGAACCATGAATCTGCTATTTTTCTTGCATCATCCAGATCGTTAGGATAGAGATGGTATTCCGTTAATTCATGGATTGCACGGTTCAATTCATAAGAATAATCATTTACTGGGATCTCAGGGTTATGTTCTTTGACATAGGCATAGGCATCATACTCAAGAATGGCATCGGAAATTGCAGCGTCCTTTGCCATGTTATCCTCTTCCTTATTTACAGTTGCAACCTTGCCTATTCCCCTGCCTACCAGTGAGGACACTACATTGTTAAATGCCTCATCTGCCTGTTCTTTAGTATAGATTTGTCCTTTCTGTGCAAACAGGTTTATGCTCTGGAGATCGTATAATACATCCCATTCAGATCCTACACTCTTGGCATAATCAATCAATCTGTCTGCAAGGGTGGATAATGCACCAGTTCTCGACAGACCACATGGCATGCCCGATTCTTCAACATAGACCTTGCACAGATCGTCAAGGACTTTTTGATGATCTGGATGATGTTCTTTTTTTACCGTTGTGGTTACTGGTTTCTTCTTTTCTGCTTCCTCTATTAATTTCTTTAGCCTTTCTTCTGTGTTTTGATTGGATACCCTCACTGATATCTTATATACCCCTTTATCTGGTTTTGAGATTTCAATAGGTTCATGGAGTATATTGGCATAACGCATAAAATATAGATACTGAGGCTGTCCCTGTAAGGCAACAGATATAGTTTTAGGATATTCAGATACAGGCTTTTCAGGCTCAGGTGGTTTAACAGTTTCCTTAGTATTGACTGGTATTGTGCGTGATTGCATTTCCCTGATTTCGTTCTGCAGCTGTTTTATTCTCTCCCTGTTTTCTATTGCAGATTCTCTTATCAGTTCTGCGATCTCCTCTCTGAGATGGTTTATCATGCCTGCCATATCAACCTGTATGGCATTGCTTTCTTCCTCATCCCTTACCATTCTCCTGATTGTCCTGCCTACATATTTTTCCTGTAAGGATTGAGACCTTTGTATGCCTATCTGGTTGGGCATATTCGTGCTTCTGCCTCCACTTGCATCAAGTGTCCATCCTGAGAGGATATATCCATTTGAGGATCCAGATCCAAGAAATGTAATATATTGTGAGAGTGTCATACCCGTATCTTTTGCCTCTCTGCATAGTGCCTTTCCCTTTTCTCCTGGATATGCATTTGAAAATTCATGTCCCTGATTATCCCTGTAATATAATCTTATTTCCCTTATACCATTGCAGCTGCTCGGATTGAAATATCTCTCCCTGTCCCTTATCATGCTTTCAAGTTGTTTATATTCATCTACAGAGAATTTTCCACGATTTGACTCAATATATTCTCTTATATTGGTAAATGAGGGTTCTGTATGTATTTTTGAAAGAATATTAAGCAGTTCTTCGTAGTTATATTCTCTGGATGCCATCGGCTTAATAACACATAACGATATATAAGTTATTTCTTAGTATGGTTTTCTATATTTCCTAAGATCCTTTGGATTAAAAGGTTTTCCTTTAGAATTTCGTTGTATAGCTTCATCGAACTGTTGGGTTACTTGGCTATGATTCAGATCTCCTTTCAAGTTTCCCAATGAATGTTTTACACTCTCTTTATATCTTACCATATCCGTCATTGTGTGTCGAAGATCAGAACCTATTAGCGATTTATAGTCCTCTGGAAATCCATTATTTAAATCAACACTCATAAAGGTGTTAATAAAATCTATGTTCTTGTTTATCTTTCCCATTAAATTTTCAAGATCAGTTATTTTCTTTTTAAGCACATTAATCCTTTCTGGCAATGACATAAATAATCAATGCAAACAATCATATAAACTTAGCACAAGAAATATTTATTACTCTCTTACTCATCACATAGATAAGATGATTAAAAATGAATGAGAAAAAGCTTAATAAATCCGTTGTTGAAATTGAGAAGAGTATAGAGAATGAGCAATTGGAAGATGGTTTAACCATATTGTCAGCTACTCTTGCACACACTCTTATCCTTGCAATCAATAACGGACATTTTGATCGTAGTAAATTGCATGTTTTTTTTGAGGAGATAGAGAGCAGGGTAATGACCTCAACAAAACAGGCACAGAAAAAGACTATTGGGATAAAGAGAGATGAAATTTACTGATTGCCTCTTTTTTCTTCATTTACCAGCAGTTTATCTTTAATAGCCTTGCTTAATTCTCCAAAGGCACACTCTACTCCTGCAATAACCTCTGATACATTATCATATTCCAGCCCGTCAAGAATCAACTGAACACAGGAAGAGTTAGCCTCCTGTGATGTCATGATTGTGTCATTGAATAACGGTATTATATTCTCATTTATGGAAAATACTGCTGTGGTTATATTTAGGGGATTGGCAGGGCATGGAAGATTGGTTCTTGCCTGCTGGTTATAACCTGCACATTGCTCTTCATTCCAGTGAATCAAAAAGGTATTAACATCAACCCTCGTAGCAGGTATTACAAATGGTTTTCCATTGTAATCTGGTGTAAGTTCGGATGAAAAACCTCCCTCAATCATAGACCATGTTTGCCCAGCATCAAGGGTAAAGACAAATGCCACAAATAATAATCCCGATGGTGTCTTTATTACTGCCAGTGGTGGTGAATTATTCTCTGTTCCCTGATCTACCAGTGGTATAGCCATTGTCGTGAATTTTGTGTCAAAGGCAGGGTTCTCTTCGTATATAGGCCAGAAAGCATTACCAAAAGGGTAGGTAGCCCTGAATAGTATGCCTGATCCTATACTATTTCCTGTATTTGAAAATGTCCATTTTACCGTGCCTTTATCCTGATTTTCCCATTCCCATGATATATTCAAATTTAGTGATATATCCTTTTTTACCGTTTGGTTAATTAATCCTCCAATTGCCATGTATATATAATTTGTTCAGGGTATATAAATTATCTTTCCTCTCCCAGTATGTCGTAGATCCTCATGGCATTTTCCTGCTCTGATGTGTTTGCAACATACACAAGGAAGATCTTTACATGTTTTCCTGGAGATGGTCGTAATACTCTTCCAAGCCTCTGCACTGGCGTTCTTGTCGATCTCACCAGCATTGAGGATAAGATTGCATTGGATATGTCTGGCAAGTCAAGACCCTCTGATATGGCATTGCCTCCTACCAAGACCCTTATGCTCCCGTCTCTTAATCCCTGTATAATTCTTCTTCTTTCTGGCGTTGATATGCCTGAATAAATGGATCCCTCAGATATTCCATGTTCTCTCAAGACTTTCTCAATAGATGTGATCCCGTCTATGGTATCTGAGAATATGATGAACTGACCTGGATTTGTTTGTAATATACTGATAATTTTATCAACTTTCTCTGGTGTCTCTGTTAGTAATCTTCTCTGTCTTGCATTAGCTGCCGTTGCTGATTTGGCAAGATTTCTAATCACTGGATCACTGGAACCTGCTGCTTTATTCCAGTCAGGTATAGGCCCTATGGTTCTGTTTGCCTTATTTATTATCTGCTGATTAAATTCATATTCCTTTTTCTCTTCCTCACTGAAATATACAGGCATCTGTTCAATAGTTACGGGTATTCTACCTGATCCTTTCTGGAAATCCTCTATTTTTTTGGAGAATACATTAGGGAAATACCTGTCCTGCATGGTTTTGCCCTCACCAAATTCCCTTACCGTTGCCGTCAGGCCTATGAGATGTTTTTGCATACCATTAGGAGCATTTAGAAGAGTCATAAGAATACGTGAATATTCCGGTGAAAATAAATGGTGTGCCTCATCAAAGATGATAATGTCGTATTGTGGTAAATGATCTAAGTTTCTAATGGCACTCTGGTAGGTTGATACTGTATATTCTCCCCATTGCTTCATACCGTTCCCTACGCCTGATGCTGTTATGCCTGATGCCTTAAACCCGTCATTGATCCACTGATCCAGCAGAACTGTTGTAGGAACCAATACCAGTGTCCGTCTTGGGCTTACGAAGTTCATAGGAGTCAATCGAAAGTTGATC
>NZ_DAHXOI010000056.1 GCF_027364955.1 Ferrimicrobium sp. | reverse complement strand
TAGCTCAACGGCACACAATCACGACCTCAGGACCACCGCCTCACCCCGAAACCGGGGTGCGTCGGTGGATCCAGGCTTAGTCCTTCCACGCCACTCCAAGCAGGCTCTGGCGAATCTAGCGCCGCTCATGTCTTTTGCCATCTCGGCTGGTGTTGCGAGTCGTTCGCCCTTGGTCGCAGGCCGTCCCCGCTTGCCGGTCCTCGGTGGCGCAGCCTCATAGAGCGCAGCGTCCCTGCGCATCCGAGAGGTGAAGGTGGTTCGTGCAAGCCCTCGCCCCGCCAGTGAGGCATACGCTCCGTCCGCACACAGAGTGAAGTAGCGATCAGGAAGCCAACCGGTAATCTCGACGATGATCTCAGTCGCGAGGTCGAGTGTGGTCGGACCACCTTTTCGGTGTAGACGCACTCCGACTGGTACTCCAATCGGCATCTGACCCCAGGGTGGCGAGACTCGCAGAGTGACCACGACCAGGTTGAGTCCGGTAGCGTAGACGACTCTGTTGTGCGTCGAGCGCACAGCGTCACGAAAGGTACCCGCCCCGTTGATCTTGCGTCCGGACTTCTTGTATAGCGTGTCGTCGAGGTCGAGCCTCAAGGTCCCCTCGGGAGCCAGAGTGGCCACGATGTGTAAGACGAGCACTTTCCACAGTAGCGTCAGCGACCACCTCCCGTCTCGGAAGAAGCGGTGGTAGGCATCGTGAGCCCGGCGTCCCTCTGGGTCAGCCCCACAGATCATAGCTGTTACTGTACGCCTCCCTGGAGTCAGTACCCAGCCGGTGAGGATGGTCGTGAAGATCGCGAAGCTCGGGGCGGCGAAGCAGCCTCTTGTCAGTCCCATCATTGACTCCCATGCGGTGCTAGATGAAGGACTCTTTGTGCTTTGTGTCATAGAATACATCCTAATCCGTCGGTATAGCGGCCGACGGACTAGGATAGAATGGAGGACGATGACGACAAGTAAAGGCCTACGAGTCGATCGAGCGGCACGGGCGAAGCAGTCTCAGATTGCCAAGGAACTCTGTGAGATTGGCTTGGCGCTGCCCGGCTCGGTCGAGATGCGAAGGACGCGATGCGGTAAACAGAACTGTCGCTGTAAGGCTGAGCCTGCCCAACTGCACGGTCCCTACATCGTCTGGACCCACAAGGTCGAGGCAAAGACTGTGACCCGAGTGCTCACCCCTGAGCAGTTAGAGGACTACCGACCACTTTTTGACAATGCAAGACGACTAAGAGAACTCGTTGTCGCGTTACAGAATCTGACGCTACAGGTGCTCGAGGCAGATGACCGCTGGAAAACTCGCTGACGCCGTTTCAACTCGCACTCTCGGATAATCCCTGTTCGGGAAAAGTGCGAAACTCCACAGAGAACAAGTACGAATTAATAAATTCACTGATTGCTGGAACACCCTTATAAGCATCTCGCCAACATCGATCTGCAGCTTCAATTTCCATATCGGAGTTTGGACGAAAGCGTTCCAGATCTACCGCGACGCCCAACGCATCACTCAAGCTGCTCGTGTAGGCGGTTTTACACACAGACCAATACTCCCTGATTACCGCCTCCGGAATCCTTAACCTGCCTAGATCCTGTAGCGAAGCCGATAGCGGACCTCCTTCGTTGCAGTCGAGACCACACTGTCGATGCCAAATCCCGACCAGCCTTTCGACTGATGCTAAGTACAATCTGAAAGCTAGCAATCTCGACTCACCTGCCTCGAAACGCCAAAAGTCTGTACAAACCGACAAGGCGACCGACAGCCGGTTCGAACGAGCCAACAGCCGAACGCCAGGTTTCCCAAACGTCTCTGCGAACTCTTTCATCCTGGGTTCGCTGAACCCAGGTAGTTCGAACTCACCATTGGCCGTTGCATGCACGATGTGTTGTGCAAGACGGTAGTTCTCCTTCATGGTCTCATCCCATAAACAATCCTGCGAGCTCATCTCGCTGTCAGGGAGAATGTCTACGGTTCCAGGGTACTCGATCTTTGGAGTGGCAACCTCAGCAAGTATGGAGGCTAACTTGAGCATCTGATTCCAGTTCTGTTTCTCGAACTTGGTCTGGGGCCACATCAATAGAAGTGTTTCGTATCGATCTATGTCCTGCTCTGCATATGGCACCCGCTCGTGTATTGCTCCTATGAGTTGTTGAGAAAACTTTTTCACCTCGACTGCAGGATTGCCGAAAAGTACATTGACCTTGTGTTCGTCCACACCACGTTGCCGCAACTGCGTAAAGCGCACACGCTGCTGGTTTGTGAAAGCAACAGTGCTGACCCATGCCCCCAGCTCTGCGCGTTGCTTTGGCGTTAGGTCCAGTTTGCTCCAAGCGGCCGCGTCCTTGTTGACAAGCACGTTGATTTCCTCAATCCCAAGTTTTGACCGCATCGGCTCTACCATCTTGTTCAGTGCCCTTTGGCGACCAGAGATCTCACGAGAACGCATCGATCCTCCACAGCTTCAGCTCTATTGCACCATATTGCACGAGCACATTCACCGGGCCTTGCGCCAAGAGACCCAGCGGGCCGAGAACCGCTCGCTTCATCTCAACCTCGGAAGCTCTGCTCGCTGGATCTGCACCCAGCGATATCCGTGCGTTTGGAGCCAAGTGAAGCCAGACCTCCATCCTGCCATCCTTCGATCGGGTCTCACTCGTCGGGAATAACATCCCGATCTTATCTGGCTGGTCAATAGCGCCGAAGACTGGAGTAAGGATGAGACGGCCCCCGAGTCGCGATCCTCGGTACCACAGCGGAATCGGAATACCTTGCCTGAGGAGTGCTCCAAGACTGAGGCGCTTATCCGCATTTAACCTTCGCGAGCAGACCTCACTTGTGCTGGCAGCATGAACTCCCAGCACGCCGACACCACCACCCGTAAAGAAACCTCCAGTTGAGGTGCTTGAAGTATCTCGACCCATGGCACTATCGTCCCACGCACCAGGCGATGAGCGCATCTCGGGAGAACTTCCATCTCCCATTCGGCGCACGATTTGCCGGAATGATTCCCTCTCGCGCCAATTTTTGCACCTCATTCACCGTGCAGTGCAGGAGCTTGGCCGCCAACTTTGAGTCCAAGATCGGCGGAAAGGTGTCAGGACCTGAGAATCCTACCAGCGACTCACCCTTCAGTTGAGGTTCCGACGACCTTAGGGTCCGCTCCATGGGGCCCACATCGTAGGTTGGGCGATACGTTTCTGATACCCCTACCAATTGTCGTTCTGATTTTGCGTGGCGCATGTGCACCCTCCCTTCATATGAGACTTAACGGCATGCCACATACCAATCTTTAACGAGACTTGGGAAACAAGCGCCCAGCCCTAGGTTCTACCTGCTCACACACCATAACATTCTGCACGTTCTGCAGCTCCCGTTTTACCTATAGAGAGCACCCTCGAGGTTTTCATCCCTTCAGTTATCGACGGCAAACGACGGTACTGATATTGCACCTGTGCCGCGCACTCACTGAAGAGCGGCACAGAACCTCGTCTCGGTTGACAATCGTGACTCTGGGCAACACGGAACTATGGCGTAACTTCCAGCTCCGCATAGTCGCTATCCTGAGCAAGCACCCACGCTAAAAATCACCTGATACTCTCAAGAAGAAGATGGTGATGCGCGGCGCTCACCTAAGGTGGTGGATACCAGTCCCCTCTGTCTACCGATGCAGCACCCAACCACCCGAAGGTCACACCTCTGATCCGTTCAGCAGTCGAGAGCTGACGGATCGTCACCCACGTCTGAGAGAAGCCTCGCACCACTTCAGACCTCCTACTACTTCTTGGATATACCTTCAAGAAAGCGCGGAACCAACGATATCGGAAGCGCCACGAAGGACTCCATCTAGGATTTCAGCTCATGGAAGATGCACGAACCCAACTGGCCTTAGCAATCAATCAAGCTTTCGAGAAGTCAACCGCAAGAGTCCAGGATGTCGCCGAGCTCCTTCATGTCGACACGTCTAGCATTAGTCGATGGCGGCGTGGTACTCAGCGTTGCCCGGCATCCCGAGTCCATGATCTTGCCAAAGCCCTTGGCATGTCTGGGGACGCCGTAGAGCGTCTGTATTCTCTCGCCCTGGAGGCCGAGAAAGAGAGTCAGAGTGAACAGCGCTCATTTCGCCAAGTTACCCTCAAGCAGGAGCTTGGCGACGTGATGATCGAACTCCGACACCTTGAGCAGAAGGTCTCTACTCTTCATTGGGATATCGGATTTCTGAACCAGAACATCACCGGACTCAAATCACAGCTTGCTAACTTCGAAGAGACTTTCATGGAGTTGAAGGCGAAACTCGCGAATTCCCATGACCGAGAGGAAAACCAATGACTGCTCGGAAGTCCCGTGATATCTCAGCCAACAATGGCTGGATTCAAAGTGGTACTGAAGGGACAGTTGCCTGATAGGTGGACTGGACCATCAATCCATTACGGGTCACATGCCGACACATCGCCCTTCAAGCGCTTGACCGTTAACACATGCCTGGTTACGCCTATGAATGCTGCACGAAACCCACAACTACCGCATTGCATTGTCCTTCGTTGACCGTCGAAACGATGGTCAACGGTGGCATTTCTCCTGTTCAGACGAGATGGAATGGAGAAGATAGGTTTGGTGAAGCTTCATAGTGCACAGCGGCACTCGACTTTGTTGTCTTCTCACGAGATTCCGGCACGATCGTTGAATGTTCGGATTGTTCGCTCAGATTCCCAGTTCGCATTGGCGAAGAGATTGATTCGTAACCCTGGTTACGCAATAGACAGCGGCAAGTGAGCT
>NZ_DAHXOI010000055.1 GCF_027364955.1 Ferrimicrobium sp. | reverse complement strand
GTAGATACCAACTGGGATAACCAGGTGTAAGGGTTGAAAATTCCTTATTGAAGGAATTTCTGGCTAGGGACACTAGGCAACGTTACCGGGTTTTAGCGCTTCCATGCGATCCGTGACAACTCTTCGGGACCAGCGTCGATCAACTCGATTAGTTCAGCCTCAGCGACCGGAACTCCACCCCAGGCATCGACCCCAACGTTGATCATCCGTTCACGCTGACGCCACTTTTCATGCACATGACCGTGGATGAGCCATTGACCCCGATCGATAGGCCGAAATTCGACAAAACGCTCCGTCTCCCGACTGTCCCCATAGTAGGGGAAGTGCGATACCGTCACCGTACGGTCACCGAGTTGGATTTCCTCTTCACTTCCCAGGAGTACGAAACCTGCCGCACTATACTCAGCACGCCATTGGTCGACTTGACTTTTTTTCTTGGTGCGTAACCCCTCCCAGCACCGATCATGATTCCCGGGCACCAGCAACTTCGTCCCATGGAAGAGCCCAATAAGTTTAAGCATCTCAGAGATGGCACCCATCGCGACATCGCCAAGCACATAGACCTCATCTTCGGGGTCTACCCGATCATTCCAACGCTCAATCAGATCGATGTTCATATCATCGATATTTCCGTAGGGACGATGGGTGTGGTGGAGAATATTCTCATGTCCGAGATGCAAGTCCGAGGTCCACCATCGCTGTGTCATATCTTTGAGCGTAGCGCAGGCGTGATCGCACGGCACAGGCCGTGAAGACCTACAGGCACAAGTTGTCGTGTGTAGGAGGCATCGGCCAGCCAGAACGCGCAGACAACCGTGGGGACCAACCATATTGCATCGATAGCGGCATGCAATCGACAGCGACGTGCAACTGGCCAGCGAGCTCTCCTATCCAATGATGGCCTGCGTGTGTCCTCGCTAAGTCTTCGGCACATAGTCGTTGCCGAGCTCAGTACCATCACCGATGCCCCTGGAGCTAGGTTGTGTTTACAGGATACACCTGTTGGAGATCATAAAACCGACCAGACATAGACTCTCGGCTGCCTCAAGGACGAGCTACCCCTCAGTGGCCCCATCGATCATCGATAGATCCCGGCCGACATCTCTACGTGTTCGTACGGGGATCGAGGAGGCTTATCTTGGTTTCAAGCGATCGATGCTGCAGCACCGCGCGTTCAGTCCTTTCACAACAGGCTCCAGACACATGCACGGTATTGTACCGACGCCGCCAACTTAGTGTTGGGCCCAACCCAAACCGTCACTGCTGGGATAAGATCGCCTCGATCTCCGCGAGTGGATCGCGCACCTTGGGGCCAAGTGCCTCGATGCGGGCCTGATGGATGCTGCCTGGGAACGAGAAGGGAGCCGCATAACCCTGCCCGACCGAGGGTCCCCACTCATAGCCACAGGTAAGTCCTGCGCCTACCCCGTTCCATCCCGCCGGCGGCACTCGATCAAAATGGAGAGACACGTCGGCAGAACCATCGAGTTGTAACAGCGCGTCTCCGCCATCTCGTTCGTCCTTGGTGAAGGAAAAGAGAACGGAGTGCGATCCAGCAGTGACCGGAGAGGAGCTCTTCAGCGTCGTGATGGATTTCCCGTACAGATTGAGGCTGTAGTGGACAAAGCCGTCGAGAAGATAGAGCGACCAGCCTCCTAGTGCCGAACCCTGTGCCAACAGGACACCCGCAGGGGGATCTCCTGGTTCCAAGGTGAAGTCGACGAACAAACGATGCGACCGGTATTTGAGATCGATCGCCACTGGCTCCGGGACCTGCGAAGCTCCCTGAAAATACCGCATCGTATCCACCGGTCCGCGTTGGTCGGGTTTGGGGTGCACCAGTGCCCAGAGCACGCGATTGTCCAGCGGGAGCACCTGGTTCTGCTCGGCCTCCCGCCACCATCGTTCCTTCATCGATTCGAGCAGTTCAGGGTATTCGCTTGCCAGGTCTCGTGTTTCGGTAAGATCGTGGGTGACATCGTAGAGTTCCCACTGGTCCTCATCAAAATCATCGTTGGGGTTCTTGTCATCATAGAGCGGGGCAATCGGATGGAAGGTGACAGCCTTCCATCCCTCGTGATAAAGAGCACGAGAGCCAAACATCTCGTAGTACTGCGTCGTTCGGGTCGCTGGAGCGCTGGCCGCGTGTGGAGCCAGAATCGACGCAAAGCTGGCCGAATCAACAGAGGTCTGCGGTACATAGTCGAGATGACTGGGTTCGGCTACCCCCAGCAGCTGAAGAATCGTCCCCCGCACGTCGATGGCGTGTGCGTACTGGTGGCGGATCTCTCCAATCGCTAGCGAACCCTTCGGCCAGGTAACAATACAGGGGTCAGCGACTCCGCCCTCGTGCACCTCACGCTTCCATCGTCGAAACGGTGTGTTGCCAGCCATCGTCCAGCCCCACGGGTAGTTATTGTGACTCGTTGGTCCCCCAATCTCGTCAATCCTCGCGTACATCTCGCTCGTCGTCGCAGGGTCAAGATTGGCTAGGCGCACATCATTGATGGATCCCTCCGGACCTCCTTCAGCACTTGCACCGTTATCCGAGACAAGAACGACGATCGTATTGGCGAGTTCTCCCAGATCGTCAAGAAAGTCCAGTAATCTCCCAATCTGGGCGTCAGTGTCAGAGAGAAAGCTCGCGAACTTCTCCATGAATCGTGCGGCCAATGCTGACTCCTCCTGGTTGAGCTCGCCAAAGGAACGAACCCAGTCGGGTCGCGGTGAGAGGACAGTCGCCTCGGGTAGCAACCCCATGGCAACCTGTCGATCAAACGTCTGCTCACGCCACCGGTCCCAACCATCGTCAAAGGCCCCACGATATCGATGCGCCCATCGTACGGGAGGCTGATGTGGTGAGTGACAGGCACCGGGGCAGAAGTACAGGAAGAAGGGACGATCAACTTCGACCGCCCGCAGGTCAGCGATGAACTCGATCGCGTGGTCAGTGAGGTCTTCGGTGAGATGATACCCCTCAGCGTACGAGCGCGGGGGGCGGATGGAGTGATTGTCATGATAGAGAGCAGGGTAGAACTGACTCGTCTCGCCCCCATGGAAACCATACCAGCGATCAAAGCCGCGGCCGAGGGGCCAAGACGACCTCGAGGCCGCCATGTGCGTCTCATCGTCGGGTGTCAGGTGCCACTTGCCGACCGCATAGGTGGCGAACCCAACGTTGCGCAGGACCTCCGAGAGAAAGCCGTTCTCCTTTGGCGGTTTTCCATAATATCCAGGAAAACCGATCGCCAGATCGGCTACTCTTCCCATCCCACTGCGATGATGATTACGACCGGTAAGCAGACAAGCTCGGGTAGGCGAACAGAGTGAGGTCGTGTGGAAGTTGGCAAGGCGGACACCCTTGTCAGCTAGTGCATCGATGCGGGGTGTTGCGATATTTGACCCATAGCAACCCAGCTGGGCAAAGCCTACATCATCGAGTACGATGAGCACCACGTTGGGTGTGCCGACTTTTGGCTTTGGTTGGGGCGGCCACCACGGTTCCGAGCTTCGCCAATCCTTGCCGATCCTCCCTTGGAACTCCTCCATGCCTCTCCTCGCTCCCCTTTAGCTTCAACCCATGCCACACAGCCGGTACGATAGGCCTATGGGCCTACAGCAACAGTCAAGACGGCTGCTTCTTCGTACCCTGCTCAGCGTCATCGTAATCGTCGTCGTTTTTGTGCTCCTCTTCGGCTCACGCTCGGAGCTCATCTTTGCCCTGCATCGGCTCACCCACCTCAGCTTTGCCTGGGCGTTCGTCGCCATTGGATCAGAGATCGCTTCCATCACGTGCTATGCACTCCTACAACGCCAACTCCTTACCCTCACCGGTCACCATATCCGTTTTTCCTCACTCTTTGGGCTCACCCTCGCCACCGATGCAATCGCCAACTCGTTACCCGGCGAACCGCTCTTCTCCAGCGCTTTTCGCTTCACGCAGTATCGCAGACACGGCGTCGACCGATCCAACGCCGCCTGGGTGATGGTAGCCGTGCTGGTTGCCCTCGCACTCGGCCTCTCCATCCTTCTGCTCATCGGAGTCTCATTCGCGACAATCCTGGGACGACACGGAACGCCTGATCTGGTCTTGACCCTCGTTGCGATCATGCTCCTCGTCGTGATGGTGATCGTCTTGACGCGTGTATCGCTCTGGCTATGGACCCTGAACCTCGTTGCCCGTGGCATCAAGCATGCCCCCCGTCGTGTTCGGCTGCCGAGCGAACGGGTACTCCAACGAGCCAACGACATGTTGGCCCACCTCCACATCGGTCCACGCGACGCGAGCTTGCTCGGGCTGCTTGGACTTGGGGAATGGGGATTTGATCTCGGTTGTCTGATCTTCATCTTTCCGGCACTTCACCTAGCTATCCCTTGGAGTTCCGTGGTATTAGCCTATAGCGCGAGTCAAATCGTAGGAATCCTACCGATCACACCGGGGGGCCTCGGAACGATCGAGGGGAGTCTGAGTGGGGTGCTGGTAGCCTTCGCCGTCAAAGCCCATGCTGCAATCACCGCGGTGCTGGTGTACAGATTGATCTCCTATTGGATCATCATTGCAGTGGGCTGGACCGCCTTTGTGATCATCTGGGTTTTCACTAGGCGAGACACAAAACATCAAGCTAGCTCAGCTCGTTCCGCGCTCATCGATCGGGATCCCACGACCGACCACGAAGGAGCCCAGAGTTCTTCCTCATGTAGCCACCGGCACTAGATCACAACACAGGCCAATGGACTTCACGATCGGGTTGGGCCGCTGGCTTGGCAAAGATAAAACCTTGGATCAGTGTCGCACCGAGGTCGATGACACAGCTCAGCTCAGCCACGGTCTCGACCCCTTCCGCGACAACTTCGATCCCCTCGCTCCTCACGGCTTGGATCAGCCCACCGACAAGTGCGCGCTTCAGGGGTTCGCTATCGATATCAGTAATTAGCTCTCGATCGATCTTGATGACATCTGGCAACAGACCCGCGATAGTGTTTGAACTAGTAGTATAATTATGTGGCGATTTGTGGAATGTTTGTGGCGAACCGTACCATACTGATAGTATGAAACTTTCGGAATACGCCGCTAAGAATGGGATCAAGTACAGAACGGCCTGGAATAGATTTAAACCTAGAACCACCGACCGACTCTGGGAATTAGTTCCCCAAAACTGAAGAAAGTGCCCTCTGAGCTGGTAGAATAGGTGTTAGAAAGCAGCCAAAACTACCAACCAAGGAGAACACTTTCTGTGACACGATCTTACCAGACTCCAGAAGGTATCG
>NZ_DAHXOI010000054.1 GCF_027364955.1 Ferrimicrobium sp. | reverse complement strand
GCGGCAGTAGCGGTGAGATGGGCCTGGGGAGATTCAGTTCCTAACATGAAAAGAGTCTACTTGAGCTGGGGAAACCCCTCAACTACCCCCACTAAACCCCTCTCATTTTCTCCTCATTTTGGGGGTGGGTTGTTCAGCAGAGTCCTAGGGAGATCCCGGTTCAGCGTCGTCAGGTCCCTGGAACAAGCGGCTCTAGAACAGGCGCATCTTGCGCTCCCGGATCGGCGTAGAGCGGCTGCTTCGCGTAGCCTGGTTCGACGGTCTGCCGATGCGATGTGACGCAAGCCGAATCAAAGATAGGGAACCGGAGTGCGGTGTCGCTTGCTCCGACCGATACCGAATCAGCAGATTTGCCTATCGGGGAACGGGCCCAAACGGGATGGGATAGATCGTTTGGCCTGGGTGACGGTATAACTCGCGCACCATTCACGCTCCACGATGTTTGTAGAACGAGCTGACCGAAGACTTCGGTGGCGCCAGAGAGTTTCCCCGTCAAGCTACCTCCTCGCGCAAGTGGGCGAGGCCGCAGTTCGTAGAGGTTTACGGGGTTCAGTGCCCTCAACTCTTGGATAGTGCTATTGCAAAGGGCGGTCTTCCTTTGGGCGGGGTTGAGGGGACGGTCGAAAACCCGCGGGCATACTTTGATGATTGTCGGAACCGCCAAGCCAGGAGAGCACAGCGTGTTGGGAGAAGCGCCATTGGTCGCCAAAACATCGACCGGGAAGTTCTCCAGAGTCGACCCGCAGCATAATGGCCTCTGGATCAAGCTTTAGGAAGTGAGCCAATTCATCAAGCGTCAAGACCTCCTCAGCGGGGATTTCGGAAGAGCGCTCAACATATCCTTGGGACAGCGATCCGCCCTCTAGGGATTCGGCCAGCAGGCCGGAGACAAGGTCTTGCTTCGTGCGTCCAAGGGCGTGCGCTTTCGCATCGAGTCGGCGCGCCTGGGTGACAGGAATACGAACAAACAATGCGGCGAGTGCTTCGGTCATGGCTCCCCAGTCTAACTGCTTGATATCATGATAGCAAACAGCTCCATTCAGCGGTGAAACCATTCTGCTTTGGCTACCCGCTTCGCACCACGCAACCCGAACGAGTACGCCAGGAGGCGGCAGGCGGCTGAAGTAGCGGGCTTTGACGTGATCTGCACCCACGAATGCATACCTGGACAACATCTGTCCTCACGCGAGCGACTTGCTTGCGTAGTAGCTTGGACCGAACGCATCCGGATCTGTCCGTTGGTATTCAACGACGACTGCTATCATTCTGGACTCTTGGCACAACGGCTCGGTATCTTCTAGGGTGGGCATCGCGAGGTGGGGGTTGGCGCTGGACATACCTTTCCCGAGTACGAGGCTGCCGGAATTCCCATTCGTTGTGGATACAGGGTGCCGAACTGAAGTGGGTAGCGGTTGAATTCCCCTCTCGTTACTTGAGTTGTTGACTTTGTCGATGTCATGGACGCACCTGCTCTTTGGATGACTGATTACCGGATTTCATGTGAACCTTCGCCATTTAGGCTTGGATCCGCTGACATGCTGCGGGTTCGGCTCCTGGTGGAGCACCTATGGTTGCGAATCTGTGTTGGTGAGGTGATCTCAGTTCTCAATTCATCCTGACCCACCGTTCGTTTCCTGAGCCCTCATCAATCACCATAGATTATCATTAGTGCAGTTCATAGGCCATGTATTTATTACGAAATCTTATGAGCGATCATAGTGAGTCGCGATTTGTTGATACAAAATGTGACGCGAGTTCAGCCGCGCTGGATCTTCGGCGGCGAAGGGGCAACAGCGTGACGTTGGAATGTCGGACAGGAATCAGAAGATGCGACCTAATCACACACGTGGATGGTCTTGAGTATGGGTTTCTTGCTTACAAGTTGGGCCGTGCGCAGTCACGAGTTCTGCAGCGTTCTACCGAGAAGTTGGAGTGCCTCTTGCGGTGCTGGCATCTCCGAGATTTCATCGGCCAGCCTCTTGGCGGACACGGCAAACCTCGGATCATTGAGGACTCGCATGATCTCCCTAGCGAGAAGACGTGTCGTGTCCATAGACCTCATTGCATGCTCGTCAAGCTCGGATATCGCGACCCCCGCCCCCATGACTTGGAGCTGGGACGCATTTGCGAATTGGTCGGCAAACAATGGAACGGCCACAAGGGGGACTCCGGCCGCGAGAGCGCCGAGCATGGTGCCCGAACCAGCGTGGCAGACAACGAGGTCTGCATCATCCAAGAGCTCGGACTGCTCAACCCAGGACTCGATCTGGACATTGTGAGGGATCGATCCAAGCAGTGTCGGGTCAAACTTGTGCCCGACAGTCATCACCACATTGATATCGAGACCTTCGACGGCTTCGAGCACCATTCGATAGGCGGCTGTGGCAATCTCCATGTGTCCGAGAACCGTTCCAAACGTTACATAGACCTTCGGTCCTGTTGAGCCGCGCCAGCGATCTGTGGTCTCTGGCCTCACGTTTGGGCGCTGCTCGCGAAACCGGAGGGTGTAGCGGAAAAGTGATGGGTCAAATGACTCTGGAAAGTGGGTCAGATAGGGAGTTTGGCGCACAACCTCTGTGAGTCCTACCAGATGCTGTTCAAGGGCAGGAGATGCCACATCGATCGACCCCCACTCTACATCCGCCCGAGAGATGGCGACCTGAGCGACCGGAGTCCTCGTTCGATGAGCAATAGCCGCAGATGCGTATTCACATACCTCTCGAAGCACAAGAGTCGGCTTCCACTCGTGAAAACTACGTTCCATTGCTGGCAAGAGCGCTGCAGTTGCATGGTGACCAAAGAGGACGCGATTTGCAAGTATCGATGCCTCTTTGGGCGAGCTTTGGGCGAGCCGGTCACGGATCGGAGCGATAGTTGACTCGGGTGGTTCACCCCCGGGCTCAAAGTCATACCCGGCCTCCTCGACCATCCTTTGCAGCGAGGCTGGTCCAACCACGAGAACGGCATTCCCTTGGTGTCGCGCTGTCGCGAGCAGTGGTTCCATCGGCCGAAAGTGTCCAGCCCCTCCAAGTGAGCAGGCCGCGAGGATGCGCATGCTCCGAGCTTAGCCCAGCTCTCACGGCATGAGCGATGGATGTCAGCAGCGCATGCAAGAGGTTGTGAATCATGCAGAAGCTAAGAGACGACCACGCGGCAGTGCTGTGTAGACGATTGCAGGTAGTGGTAGGCCCTCGTATCGGAGGTCGTCTTTGGAGAGGTGGCTCCAAACGACTGGACGGAACATTGACCAAAATCTGTTGCCAAGAGCGGTACGGCAAAGGGTTGAGCGATGACTCTAACAGGTACGAGTTAGGAACCCAAGCATAGGAGAATCACTGTTGAAGTGTCTGAACTTGGTTTGGGTTGATCACCTAACGAATCCGACCCCCCAGGTTCGCGACCAACCCGCTTGAGACTCAGAGGATAGCGATCTGCAATCAGTTTTACAGGGGGTCCGAGCACCAGGTTGCTAAGTATTATGAATGCGCAAGCGATGTGTTGCAGTCTCTCTTTGAGTAGCAGAACCCGAGGCCGAAGCCAACTACGACATTCGCATCACGCGAGTACGAGGGGCCCTCCAGGTGTGGACCGAGCAAAGTAAAAACACCGCTGAACTGGTTGTTTGTGGCGCGCTCGGAGAGATTCGAACTCCCAACCTTCTGATCCGTAGTTCGAATCCTAACCCCTCATACGTACTCATGTGTTAGCATCAGTGCAGCTCAGGACGGGTGTGTTCATCATGGGTTGTCATGAATGTGCAGGGTTAGTCACAATTTCGTGACACAAAACGTGACACAGATCGAGTCCTGTTGACGATTGCGCTTCCAGAACCTAAGCCTCTCTCTTCAGGCTACCGATTACTTGGGTGAGAACTCCAAGAGACGGGAGAATCTTCACTCTGGGTGGGCGCATGACGCGATGGTGTGCTAGTTGACACCAAAGCGTCAAGAAACTTATTGGTGTAGCCCACTTGGTGGTCTTTTCCCTGGTAGCGTAGGGATCGGTGGACACCTGGTCCCCACTGTGTTGCAGGGCTGGTCCTCATGATCTTGAGGGTAGGGAGTAAAGAAGACTAATGACTACCTCTCAATCACGAGGGCGAAAGCTCTTTAGGTACTTGGGTCGTATTGGTGGAGGGCTTGGATTAGCCCTTGGTCTGATGGTTGGGACTGGTGCGGTTTCTCAAAGCGCCTTTGCTACCACCACGAGCATCCTGTATGCCTCTCTCACCCAGGGAACCGGCAACTGTTCAACCATCACTGATGCTTGTTCTCTGAGCACTGCGATCAACAAAGCTGCCTCTGGCGACACCATCGAACTCGTCACACCTGGGGCAAGTGGGACCTATGGTGCCCAGACTATCCCCAGCTCCTTGACCATCACCATCAAGGCCGCGCCCGGAGTTGTGGATCCCACGATTGATGGGCAGGGAATCTCAAGTATCACAGTTGATAGCTCTGCAAAGCTTACCCTCATTGGGGTGACGATCTCGGGCAATAGCGTGAGCGGGACAGGGACCGCCCACGGTGGAGGGATTTTCAACAACGGCACCCTCACCATCAACGACTCGACGATCTCGGGCAATAGCGTGAGCGGGAGGGTTCAAGGATTCAGCCCCGAAGGCGGGGGGATCGCCAACGCTGGCACCCTCACCATCAACGACTCGACGATCTCGGGCAATAGTGTGAGCGCGAGCGGTCGGGCCGCGAACGCCTTAGGCGGGGGGATCGCCAACGCTGGCACCCTGACCATCAACGACTCGACGATCTCGGGCAATAGCGTGAGTGCGACAGGCGAGGACGCCGTAGGTGGGGGGATTTACAACAACAGCGGCGGCACCGTCACCATCAATGCCTCGACGATCTCGGGCAATAGCGTCAGCGCGACCGGGACAGGCGCGCTCGCCTTCGATGGAGGGATTTTCAACAACGGCACCCTCAACCTCACCGCTGACCTCCTCGCGAATCCCTCTGGCGCTTGTTCTCTTGAAACTGTTGACACTGATCAGTACGTGTTTACGAGCAACGGCTCATGCGATCCCGGGGGATCTACTGATTACCAATCACCGCGTGTTGGTAGTGACCTTCAGAGCATCACGGTGAATGGTGTTCTTGAGATGGTGAAACCTATCGCTCATAACCCCGTCATCGGCACCATCAAAACCTCGACGGGCCTCTGCCCCCCAGCCGATCAGCGAGGCTATGTTCCAGTCACGGGTCTAGACACTTGTGATGTAGGTGCCTATCAAACGAGCTATGTTGCCCCAGCAATCACGTTCTCACCACCCTCGGCAGCGGTGGCTGGCACCTCTGATAGCCTCAGTGCAACCTCGACGTCTCCCCTTCCCATCACGTTCTCAGTGGTTGAGAGTTCAACGAGTGTGTGCTCAATTACGGGCACGACGGTGTCCTTTCACACCAACGGCACCTGTACGATCGAGGCGAGCCAAGCTGGAGGGATGGATCAGGG
>NZ_DAHXOI010000053.1 GCF_027364955.1 Ferrimicrobium sp. | reverse complement strand
CAACGATCGGAGCATTCAGTGGATGCGCCCCACTAAGGCCAGTGAGTCCGTAGGTGTAGGTGGAGCCATAAGATGGTGCACCGAAAGCGTACGTCGCCCCACCACTACCGGCAAGGTAGTAGCCCGGTCCTGCGGTGGTGGTACTGGCGCTGAGTTTCGCCCCCCTGGGCATCGTCGATGCAGAGGATTGCGAGAGGTTCAGCAGCGCAAAAAGTGTGACAAGAAGAACCACAGCCAGGAAGATACGACGTATTTTCTCGTTCTGTCTCGGTTGACCCGCCATGGACCTGTTTCCCTTTTGTTGACATTGGCTACCCGAGCCCCCACTGCTGTGGGCCATTCTAGTGCTCATGTTCGCATCTGTTCGGCTGACATCCTCTCCCTGTTGCTCGGAGTTCTCAGATTGACCGTCGTGTTGAGAGGTGGTCCCACGCGAGTATCACATGCTTCTTGGACTCACCGGACCTTCTGTGCCAAAGCTAGCGAGTTACACTGGGATGCTGAGCCAAAGCGAGGCAAGGATGGAAGAGGTAGGATGTCGCAGCTAGAGCAGCTGATCGAATTGATTGAGCATTCCAATTCGCCGACCACATTCGAAACCCGCATTATTGCCATCGATGGTCTCGGTGGAGCAGGCAAGACGACACTAGCGGCCCTTCTCTCTCGATCTCTTAATGACTGTGCGGTGATTCACACGGATGATTTTGCCTCATGGGAGAACAACCTCGATTGGTGGCAACGTCTACGTGAACAGGTGCTAGAACCGCTGATGGTGGACATGCCAGCGTGCTACCAGCGATACGACTGGCTGGCACGGGAGCTTGCTGAGTGGATAACGGTCCCGCCCGCTGAGTATGTGATTCTTGAAGGGGTAGCGTCTTCACGCCATCAATTTCGAGATGCTCTTGCCGTGACGATTTGGGTGGAGACCCCTCGTGCAGAGCGGCTGAGACGTGGTCTTGCTCGCGATGGGGAAGATGCGCGTGACTACTGGATGCAATGGATGCGCGACGAGGACCGCTATTTTGATGCGGAGCATCCGGACTTGCATGCAGACATCGTTGTCGACGGGTTAGTTGCCTGGTCGTAACGACCAACGTTGATACTGGTCGTAACGACCAACGTTGATACTGGTCGTAACGACCAACGTTGATACTGGTCGTAACGACCAACGTGCCCTAAGAAAGTGATCGGCTAAAGGTGTAGTGCTTGCCTTCAAAGGTATAGCTGAGAGTGACATGGTGGAAGATTCTTGCGTCACCGTCGACGGTAATGGGGTCCGAGAGGGTGACGTCGGTGTGCGGATAGAAGTCCATCGAAGCCACTTTGCAGACTGGAGTACAGGGCACGACACCAAGTCTGCCAACTCCTGTGGCGGTGCGAGCGCCCCAACTCGTCCAAGTGGTGTCGGCCATTAGAAGAGACGAGGTAGCGCAGTCAAGAATAAAGAAAGAAGGTTCGCTGAGTCGCTGCTTCGAGCAGGAGAGGACCCAGCCGTGGTTCGCTGGGAGCTCGTGACTAGCGACGCTGACAGAGCCACAGGCACTCAGCAAGAGGGACGCGGCTGTCACAAGGAGAATTCGTCTCATTGCTTGGCTAGCCTAACGCAGAACACGAGATTTGTCGAAGTATGGTACCCAGTTGAATCTGTGGATCGGCGCAACAGTTCTCTAGCCAATTGACTTTAGTTCACCTCATTGGATGCAGCGTGGGGCCTTCCAAGGTCATCAACTTTGGTATTCGATGTTGGCATTGAGATGATCGACTCAGCGTTGCTGTTGGCACGTGCTGCGAGGACATTGTCAACCTCCAACCAGGTAGCTACCTGCGGATTAGTGGTGCGAACGCCGTTTCCGCCTGCCCAGCGATCGCGCTTGCGTGGTGTAGCAAGTAGCATGCCAGTCCAGAACGTCTCCATCTCGGGACTGAGAGAGCGGGAGTTTTGGGAGTCGGCAACCCAGTCTCGAATCTGTTGCCAACCGTAGCAGGCAAACAACCATCGCCAATCATCGAGCGACCCATCGTTGAGGACAGTCATCACGATGAGGTTGAAGTGTTTCTTGGTATCGATATTGTCGGTTCGATAGCGATAAAAAAGGTAACCGAGTGCTTGGGGGAGTCTCATTGCTTATCGTCCGAATCCGGTGGGGCGGTTTTGCCAAGTTCGGCGTTTAACCAGTCGCGGACGAGCGACTGCAAGTCGTCCATAATAGCCTCGAAAGAATACGGTGAGATCAGCAGAGTGATCGCGTCATCGTGGTCGATCAGATCGCTATCGTCAGTCAGTTGTCGTAGAAATAGTCGCGAAGAAAAGCCCTCACCGTAGACAATCTGTGCAGCCTGTAAGAGGTCACCAAGCGATATAGTCTGGGTCACGCAGAGTAGCGCGTGTAGATCGAGATAGTCTCGAGCGACCGCTTGACGCCCGATGGTGTAGGCTTCTTGAATCGCGATATCACGTGGATCTGCAACCCACAATCCACGCCAGCTACAGAAACCATAACGATGCTGGAAGGGATAAGCCAACAAGGTAGTGGCTACTCCGTCAGCTCGAAACTCTTGCTGTTGGGGAGTTCGAAGGACCCATTCGAACGAATGATTTGGCCCTATGCTACGCTCAAGATCTGTCAGCTGGGGAAGTCGCTGAAGTGGAGCCTTGGTGAAGAAGTCTAGGTCTCTCGACTGCCGGTGACCCAGTTGCAGGGAGAGCGCCGTGCCTCCCGAGAGATAAAACGCTTCCGAGTGAGACCACCGAGACAGAGAAGAGGCAACGTCAGCGACACCCGTTGGCAGAACCGATTCATCTATGGTACACGGCCGCATCGATTCCCTTCGTCAGGTCTTCACGCCATGGTAGACACTGGCTCGTGTGATGGTGTGACGACACTAATATCTGCTTCCTCCTATGTATTCTAGTCCTGAAGATGGATAAGGGAGTGGGTGCTCCACGAGACGAGACCTCATCCTGTGCCGACTGACGCCTGACTGCAATTCATTTGCGATGAGCTGGTCACCGTTGTCTTGCTTAAGCGAGGCGTTTCGCATGCGGGGGACCGCGTTATCTCGACCATTGGAACTCGGGGCTGACACGTTTTGCCAAATCTGACGTTGGGCGTACGTGGTGAGCCGATGTGTTCACCTAGCGCGTTGTGCTCAAAAGTTTTCATTTTGATTGATGCTGTTGTGAGCGCCAGAGTCGGACAGGACCCAATTGCTCCTTTACCGCATTGGTGCCCAAGCTGCAGTTGACCACCTGGTCCTGACTGTCTGCCGTCTGCGTAACCACAAACTCCTAACATGTTCATCGACTCAACATTTGGTGACAGGTGATAGTATTCGTCCGATGGCGATCCAGGGCGAGAAGAAACCTTCGTTTGCGGGTTCTTCAGTCAACATGGACACTATTCTTGCTAGGAGACGGTGTTGCATTGTCGAATCGGGCTTTTGTGCTTGAAGGAACGAGAGACTGAGCTGCTTTGTGAGTGGCAATGCCCACCGAGTAATGGAAGTGAGATGACATGAAAATAGTGGTATTTGGTGGCGATGGCTTCTGCGGTTGGCCGACCGCTCTTCACCTCTCTTCTCGTGATCACGAGGTGATTATTGTCGATAATCTCTCCCGTCGTAAGATCGATGTTGAGATGGAGACCGAGTCGCTCACCCCGATCTCTCCGTTGAGCGTGCGAACCAGTGCATGGGAGGAGATCTCTGGCAAGGTCATTCGTACCCACTTCATGGACCTTGCCACGGAGTTTGATCGTCTTCGCGCCCTCCTTCTTGAGGAGCGCCCGGATGCAGTTGTCCACTTCGCTGAACAGCGCTCGGCGCCCTACTCGATGCGCACGATCGACACGAAGCGCTATACCGTTGACAACAATATTCGTGCGACCCACAACCTGTTGGCGGCGATCGCCGACACTGAGCTGCCAGTGCATCTCGTTCATCTCGGCACCATGGGGGTCTATGGATACGGTTGGTCAGATGATTCTCTCATCCCGGAGGGCTACCTTGAGGTCATGCTGGAGACACCGAGTGGTGTTGTCAAGCGCGATATCCTCCATCCCGCGAGCCCTGGGTCGGTGTATCACATGACCAAGACCCTTGATCAGCTGATGTTTGCCTTCTATGCGAAGAATGACCGTCTTCGTGTCACCGATTTGCATCAAGGGATTGTGTGGGGGACACAGACGCCACAGACGGCTATAGATGAACGTCTCATCAATCGCTTTGACTACGACGGTGATTACGGAACGGTCTTGAATCGCTTCCTGATGCAGGCGGCAATCGGACATCCACTGACGGTTCACGGTACCGGTGGCCAGACACGGGCCTTTATTCATATCACCGATACCGTTCGCTGCATCGAGTTGGCGATCGATAACCCGCCGGAGGCGGGCGAGCGCCCTCGAATCCTCAACCAAGTCACCGAGACCCACCGGGTTCGAGATCTCGCGGCTTTGGTGGCTGAGCGCACCGGGGTTGAGATCGAGTACCTTGCGAATCCGAGGCTTGAGGCTGACGAGAATACGCTTCGTGTGGATAACCATACCTTCCTTGAACTGGGTCTGAATCCGACGACGCTCTCGGACGGGTTGATGGCAGAGGTGCGTGAGGTGGCTGGTAAGTACGCCTTCCGTGTGGATGACTCCAAGATCCTCGCTCGCTCCCTCTGGCGCAAGGATATGGGAAGGCGATAGCAACCGTCTATCGGCATATATGAGAACGCTCCAAGGAGTGATCGTCGTAGAGCTACCTACGCGACTTGCTGTGAGAGCGGGCGATCGAGGTGGTTTTGGGCTGCGTCGACGATGATCTCGGCGGTGGTGCGGATGCGTTCGCCTGAAGTAAGAATTGCATCGAGTGCTTGGGTGGGTCCACCAGCCCACTGCATGATGTAGCCAAAGGTGTAACTCGCACTCTCGATGTCAAAGGCATGACAGACCAGATAGGCGATGGATTCGGCCTCGAATTCAGCGATTGCACGAGTCACTCCCGCTTCTCCGTGCAGGAGGGCGTGTCCGAGTTCATGTGCAAGCGTTTTGACTTGGTGGCGCGCGGGGAGGGTCGCTGAGATCGTAATCATTCGGGTGAGGTGTGAACAGAGGCCATTGATGCCATCAGGTAGGTCGCCTCGTGACACTACAAAACCATGATGCTCGGCCACGGCTACCAAGGCCTCGAAGATCCCAGCTTTGTCCTCGCCGATGAGGAGTTGGGGCGTCGCAGGCAAGGTGGCTCCCGCTGTCTGGCTGAGGTCAAAAACTGAGACGGTACGGAAACCCACGTTGCCATCGTCGCGCTTGATGGGCGCCACGATTTTGATGGCTCGAGAACCCTTCACGACCTGGCGGCCGAGAGATTGCCAGGTGCGGTAGCCAGCAACTTGCGTGGCGCTAGGGCACTGTCGCGCAATTAAGAGTGCGTTACGAGCGCTGTAGGTACGAAAGCGTGCTTGTACCTTGAGGTACTTTTCCCACTCACCTTCGATGGCCAGCGCGCGCAGCGCATCTTCGAGTAGTGTGATGGTGATCGACATTCCTCTTCCCCTTTGCTTCCTTGAAAATTGTGTTTTTCGAAAGGCCACCAAGGGCGAGGACGTAACCGTCGTCGATCATCACCTTTAGCCGTTGGCTCTGACAACATCGGAATCAGAGTACGGATCCCTGGGTGTGGTGTTTGAACTAGTAGTATAATTATGTGGCGATTTGTGGAATGTTTGTTGCGAACCGTACCATACTGATACTATGAAACTTTCGGAATACGCCGCTAAGAATGGGATCAAGTACAGAGCGGCCTGG
>NZ_DAHXOI010000052.1 GCF_027364955.1 Ferrimicrobium sp. | reverse complement strand
CCCATTCTTAGCGGCGTATTCCGAAAGTTTCATAGTATCAGTATGGTACGGTTCGCCATAAACATTCCACAAATCGCAATATTTATACTACTAGTTCAAACACCTCATCCTTGAACGGCCCCTCGAAGGACCTCATCCGGCGATGAACACATCAAGGCGCCTAGCCCCTTAAAATTGTTTGGCCCCAAGCACTGAAAGGAGCATGTCGCACATGCCGCTCCCCACCCCCATGATTCAAACTGCACGTCTGCACCTTCGTCCCTTTGTCGACACCGATGCCGACGACCTCTTTGCCCTACATACCAATACCAAAGTGCTGCGCTACTGGGATGCACCTCCGTGGAACGACCGAGAGCGTGCCACGAAGTTCATCATGGCTTCACAACAGAAAGCTGAGGAGGGCACCGGAGCGCGGTTAGCCGTCGACCTCGCCTCTAATGGCGGCTTCATTGGTTGGTGCAGCCTGCACCAATGGAACCCGGACCTTCGGAGCGCATCTCTGGGCTACTGCTACGGGGACACTGCGTGGGGTCACGGTTACGCCACGGAGGCTGCACGCGGACTGTTGGGTTGGGCCTTCGACACTCTGGACCTCAACCGTGTACAGGCTGAGGTCGACACGCGTAACGTTGCATCTGCCCGCGTACTGGAGAAACTCGGGTTTCTACGTGAGGGAACATTGCGAGAAGACTGTATCGTGAACGGCGAAGTCTCAGATTCTTGGGTTTACGGTCTGATTAGACGAGAGTGGCGGATGCGATCGAGTCGACTTCCCTCAACTGCTGAGTTTCACTCGTGTTGTATGCTTCAACATCCCGGTTCCTCACCGATCAGGCCATAAGGGCGTGCAACGTACGCTACGGGCGGAAACCGAGTAACTCATCACGCTACTCCTCCATCGGGATCTCCGGGGTCTCCCGTAAGAAACTACAGTGTGATCTGGACTGACAGCTTCACGACCAATGTTCGGACGAGCGCGCAACAAGTGAGCTACGCTCGCCACCTCATCGCCGCTCTAGCCCGGCAGACTCCACATAGCCATTCAAAGTCTACAGGGGGCCATAGCCGGCGATCGCATGGGTCCTCAACGCTCTGGGTGAATCGATTCTGACTTCGTATCGAGACCGCACCCGAACACTTCCCTAAGTTGAACGCTCCTCCACTGATATCTTCAACCCAGTTGTTAAGAGTGGTCCTCAGCTCGGAGCATCTCGATGACCGGGGCAAAACCTTCGATGTCTCGCACCACGTAGTAGGAGATCCCCCAGCGTTCTCGACAGGCGAGGAGGTGTGCTGCGATCTCGTCGTGAGTCCCAATTGCAAGGAAGGGGGTCGAGAGCGCGTGGTCGAGTTCGAGACCAGGAACCTCTGAGAGAAACTCTTGTGCCGCCTTGCGACGATCATCGGTGACAACTACGGCCTGGACGAGTGCGTTCAACTCGAGGTTGTGAACCCGTTCGCCAGCCTGCTCGACAATCCAGTTAACGGTGGTATCGAGGCGTTTTGGCTCCCAACGCACTGCGTGAGAGTTACCATCGGGCAGAGTCACCCCGAGCATCGTGAGACCAATAATATCGGCCATCCCCGCAGCGTGAGCGAGGCCAGCTCGCCCGTTCACTCCAACCAGAATCGGAACGTGATCCTGTGCGGGCTCAATTGAGGCAAAACCACTCAGGTCGTAGAACTCGCCATGGTGCTCAACCTGTTCTCCGTCGAGCAGGCGACGAAGGATGTCGAGCGACTCGGCAAGGCGCTGCTTTCGTCGTTGGGGTGGATCAAAGGGGATAGAGATCGCATGGTACTCAGGGAAGGCATGCCCAGCTCCCATTCCAACCTCGACTCGCCCACCAGAGAGTCGATCCAGGGTCGCGAGACGCTGAGCTAAAACCCCTGGGTGATGGAAGTCGTTGTTGAGTACTAATGGGCAAAGTCGGATCCGTTCGCTCCAGGCTGCGCAGAACGCGAGGGGTTCGAGTGCTGAGAGGTATCGTCCAAGGTGGTCGAAGGTGCAAAGCACATCAAAGTCGGCGGCCTCTGCTGCTCGCACTTCCTGGCGCAGTGTCGCGGGATCGTTGGACCGGATCTGATAGCCGAAACGAAATGGATTCATGTTACCCATGCTATCAGAACTGATATCTAGATAGCACGCTGCTAAGCTTTTCTCTGTGGCTGAAACCCGTACTGCCTTCTTCGTCCGCATTCCTGCATCACGAGCTCGCCAACTCGACTCCCGAGCCCACGCCCTTGGGCGTACCAAACAGGACCTCGTTAACGATCTACTCGAGTCGGCGCTTACACCTGATGCTCCTTCGCCAGTACCGAGTGGGCCAAAGGGCGAGGCTGATGAGGTACTCACCCGCACCGAGCTCGCTAGCCTGTTAAAGCTTGACGACGATGCCGTCTTGGTACGCGTCCACTCGGGTGAACTCCCCGGTCGACGGTTCGGGGCCGGATGACGCTTCGCACGAAGCGCGGTACTGGACTAGCTACATGGCTACGAGACTCCAGAGCGCAAGCCGCCGGGGTTTGCCGGTTCCTCATCACCTATCGGCGCAGGCGCTGCTAAAGAGGGACAAGAGCAGTGACGCTTCACCTTCAGGAACATGGTGAGAGCAACGACGACCCGATTATCGTACTGCCCTCCTTCGGTTTTGATCACGCTTCTATGGCAGCTGCGATAGAGCCCGTCTTCGCCGAACTTTCCGGATGGCGCCGCCTCTACATCGATCTACCGGGAACTGGTGACTCGCCAGCTCACTGCCCTCCCCAATCAGATGCTGTTCTCGACGCGGTCGTGACCACTGTTCAAGCAGAGCTTGGCGACAGGCGGATCGCTTTGCTGGGATGGTCCCATGAAGGCTATTCGCTAGGCAAACCCGGAGCAGTACGCATTTCAGGAAATGCATAAGACACTTGCACACCTGCAAGAACTGACTGGGTTGCACTTTGACGGTGTACCGTTCGAGCGCGACCTTGCCTCATCAACCTTTGAGGACAGCGCCAAGGCATTATGGCACCTTTCCCGTTTTAGAGTGGATGCGAACCACGTGCTGGCCACAACACGCCAAACCTTGGCAGAGGGTGTCCGAACTGCCAACAGCACCCTTGCTGAGGTCAAAGATGCCAGGAGCAGGGGATGATATTGCCTAGCTGCGCTCAAAAGCCGTGCCCTCTCCGCATCGCAACCAACGGCGAAGGCTGAGCTACCTACACCTAGCACTATGGTCAGGGTGGAGCCAAGTTAGGATACGATCAAGGGAGAGGGGGTTGTCATTAACGAGTCCGAACACTTGCTAGCATCGCTGGACCAGCGAATGCACAATCTTCACCAGCTACGTCCATTGCCCTCAGAAACCAGCCGTTCCCTTGCAGACGCGCTCAGAGTACGCATCACCTACACATCCAACGCTATTGAGGGCAATCATCTCACGCTCGCTGAGACGCAGGTGGTACTTGAAGGCATCACCGTGGGAGGGAAACCCCTGCGCGATCATCTAGAGGCGATTGACCACGCAGAAGCCTGGGATGCGATGATCCGGTGGTCACAATCCGATCAACCGCTTACTCCCTGGCTCTTGCGGTCACTTCATGCGCTGGTGTTGTGTCGATCACAACCCGGTGAAGCCGGGCACTACCGCGAGGTGCCTGTAGCAATCTCGGGTAGCACACTCATTCCACCTGATCCTCTATCTGTTCCGGGCGAGGTTGACGATTTGTTTGCACAGTGGCACCAATCAGAGGGACATCCTGTTGCGATTGGTGCCGAGATGCACGCACGACTGATGGCGATACATCCCTTCGCCGACGGCAATGGCCGTACTGGTCGATTGCTTCTCAACCTCTGGCTGCTGCGCCATGAGTATCTGCCTGCCTTGTTAGAACCTACGGACCGACTCCAATACTACGCTGCCTTATCGTCAGCGGACCGGGGCGATACGAACCCGATTATCGAGGTCGTAGCCCATGGTGTGGCGCGGACGCTGACAGTGTATGAAGAGGTGCTTCACTTGTCTCACGTTGCGAAGCCACCACATTCACACCTGTGACCGGAGTGAGTGCGCAACCTTTCCGAAACGCGTTACGCAACACGGTCTTGCCTTGCGACCGGCCTCAACCGTGAATAGCAGGGGCGGCATTCTCTGGCGCGAATTCTTGTCGGGAGACCCGGAGGCGTTTGCGAGACCGGCTTCGACCAAGTTTAGTACTCGCCCTTGACGACAAAAAAGGAACCACGAATGGTGCCAGCGAGTTTCGATCTCTGCCGAGCGAACTTAAATCGGGAAGCGAGTTCGTCTGGAATGTCCATTCCCTCTGAGAGCTTGAAGCCAACCGCCCGCCTCTTCGGATCATCGATGGTATACATCACGTTGATCGCAAGACCACTCTCGTAGAAGACGTGGTCCCATCTGATGGTGTCGACATTCGAGGTGCAGGCCTCGAGCGGCTCAGAGGCGATCACGATGTCCCGTTCCTCCTTAAGAATTCGCTGCACCCTACGTATGGTCTCACCTGCTTCGCTTGCCGGCTCTACTACAAAGTCATAGTTGTACTTGTTCTTGAAATAGCGCGCTTCGTTCGCGCGCAGTCCCGCAAGCGCATTAGCAACCGGCGATGACTCCAACCCAATGGTGGACACTCTCTCGAAATCGACTCGGTACGACATATCACCTCCAGTCAACCGCGTCCAAGGATATTCGGTTGCCACCCATGCCCGAGCACCGACTTGAATCTTCCTTACGCATCGCTGACAATAAGCACCTACGGGCTCGGCACTACCATAGAGAGGAAGTAAGTAGGTGAATTGAGCGCATCCTCAGACCTCATGGCGCACCCAGACGTTTGGCTCCCAGTAGGTGCCGATTCCATCGTGGACGACTAGTGGACTCAGACCGCCTGAGAAGACGTAGTCGCCATCCGCGGGGAAGAGGAGCGCTGTCCAGCGCGTCCACTCGCTGATTGGAGCCTCAATCAACAGCGACTTCGGCTCCGTCCTGACGATCGCTCCACCTAGTCGAGCGTGTACACGTAGCCAAGGGTCAAAGGGGAGCCCGTCTTCCCTAGTCCAGTAGACGTAGCGCTCGATAGGTATGAGTGGATAGCGATCCTTCCAGCTCGGCCGCACGGGGGCCATCAGGACTCCAAGACCGCTGGATCGGGCTGCGACGGCCATCGACTGGATCAGTAGACGGCTCAGACCTTCGCCTCGGTGGTCCATCGCCACCTCGGCCGCCAGCGCTGAGAGTGCGGTGGGTTCGACATCGTCTGTCACTGCCCGCAGTCCAAGTGCGTCAATACCCGTGGGTAAGTCTGCCTGGGTTCCATCCCAGCGAAACGGTATCGATCGGCCGCGTGCGATGATTTGTTCGCTGCTCTTCTCCACAACCAGTACCTGGAAGGGAGCGTACTTTGGAAAGAGGGCACCAAAGTAGGTAGGCGTCTCGTTGCCATGCAGGTTGTACTCTGGCCAAACATCTACGAAAAGCGACCGCGATCTCTCCCAGAGGTCCGGACGTTCCTCGGCGGTGAAGACCTCGATCAGAGAACCTGCGGATAGATCGATACCATTCATGAGCCTCACCTTATCCCGAAGACCGGCTGTGGAACTCATCCAGTCACCAAGCATGACCAATACTTCTGAGCCAGGCAAAGAGTCGGGATCTACTGTAGCGGCCCTCCCATAACCATGAGAGCCGCCGCGCCTGCCTTGACGCTCATCCATCGGTATACTTGCAATGGTAGCTGACGATTTCTCTGTATGTTACTGACAGGTAGGTGGATGAACGAGATGGCAGAAGATGAGTAGGTCAAAACTTGTAGCGTTCGCCTTGGTAGCCGCCGCCATCACTATTTCGGGATGCAATCAAACCCAGAGCAGCCAGACCAACAGCAACCAATCGGGCCACGATGGCTCTGCAATCACCACGTCCAAGAACGCGAAGCTTGTGCCGATGCCGAAAGTTGAGTCCATTGATGGGAGGGTTCTTGGACAACCTCGCGGGCAGTCTGACAACGCCATGCGGTTCAGCTCGGCGACCACAGGATACATGGTTGGCAACGGCCTCATCCTCAAAACCACGGATGGAGGTCTGCACTTTCAGACCGTGGCACACCCTGGGATGGAGCTTACGCAGCTATCGGTATCCATGGTGACAGTTAGCGATTTCATGGTAGTCCATTCCATCGCCTCGCAAGACCGCTAAGCGGCTTGTTCCGGGGCACCTGCAA
>NZ_DAHXOI010000051.1 GCF_027364955.1 Ferrimicrobium sp. | reverse complement strand
GTTTCATACTATCAGCATAGTACGGTTCGCCACAAAAGTTCCACAAATCGCCACATAATTATACTACTAGTTCAAACGCCATCGGCAAACACGAGCCAAGACGCGACAAGTAGGGCCAAACTAATCCACTTTCTCCCTGGTCGCCCTACTATCACCTTGACCATTAAACGCAACCATCCCCAGCCCAGATGTGTCCCAACGGGCAAACTCAGGCGGCGCATTGAGAAGCGAGAATACTACTTTGACGTGCTCGTGCACGTGCGATCCCAGAGAACCGACGCGGTGATTCGCAAGGCGAGACATTACCCGAGAACCAAATTCAGCGCAGAACGAACTAGAGACCGACGTATAGCCGCAATGCCCTACACTATCGTCGCTTTGCCGCCACAACAACGGACCCCATAACCGAGAGACACGTGACCTCGACCGTAGTTGGTGCACCCTGGGTGCGGGCATGTTTGCTCATATGCTTTCTGCCGAATATCGCGACCCCATCGAGCCGGGCACGTTGCTCCGGACTGAGTACGATGTTTGTCGATCCAAAAAGTGAGACGGCGATGATTCGCCGTCTTGCCGATTCGGGGAGTACGGTGAGATCGACCCGTGACCGACTAAAGAGGGAGATCACAATCGTCCTAGCATGGACTGGCACAATCGCTTGGTGACCGAAGAGCGACAATGCGAGCTTGGTGCCAACTGCGCTTGATCCGTGCTCAAGATCGGTTGACAAATCCTTAAGCACTGACGCCAGTTCGCCCATCGTCCTTGCGGCAAATACTGCATCTAGACGATCACTGAACTCGTTGCGGTCCAGGCGTCCAGTCGACAAGGCTTCTCTTAGCTGACTCGCCGCTTCGTCACGGTCTCGATCCGAGCAACGCTGATCAATTTTGTCTGCCATCACTACCGAGCCTAGGCAATCAAGGCATTCGATCCCTACCATGTGCACCAGATGGGTCGATAGTAGTACCTACGCAGCGAGCCGAATGCATCACTGACGCACACGTCCTAGTCATCGAATATCCCATGACGCCCCTTACCAGCCCTGAAGTGTCTCGCCCCCTCCTGACCGTCAGCCGCAAAGGAGATTCGACCATGGTGATATTCGTTACGTAATGCCTCGTCGAATGGGATCTCAAGACCTTCATAAGTTGAGGCCCGATCGTTGACGAGGCAGACCTGCGGGAATCTTGCGATTTCCTGTGCTAAGGCGATAGCCATGGCACGTCCTTGTTCAGCGGGGACCACCCGACTGACCAGCCCCATCGCGAGCGCCTCCTCGGCACCGACTCCCCTACCGGTGAGGATCATGTCCAGAGCTCTACCGAGGCCAACGATACGCGGTAGTCTCACCGTGCCACCATCGACCAACGGCACGCCAAAGCGTCGACAGAAGACTCCGACGATCGCGTCCGCCTCCATCACTCGCAAATCACACCAGAGCGCCAGTTCGAGACCACCGGCAACGGCGTAACCATCGATGACGGCGATCGTCGGCTTGCTCATCCGCATGCGGGTCGGACCAAGCGGGCCATGGCCATCCTCTTCCAGTCGATTAGTAGATCCCTCTGCAACCGCCACAAGATCTGCTCCAGAACAGAAGGTTCCCCCAGCTCCGGCAAGCACCGCAACGCGAGCATCACGATCACCAGCAAAGACGGTGAATGCCTCCTGCAGGCGTTCCGCCGTCTCGTAGTCGATCGCGTTCCTACGCTCAGGGCGATTGATGGTTATGATCCGAACAAACCCTTCATTCTCCACCTCCACCAAAGCCATCAGCGCGACCCTCCTGCCCGACGAGTATTCCCTCACCAAGCTACCGCGGTTCGCCCACATACGCACGCCACCCTGGCCGCCACCCTCCTTCGTCAACGCTCGGCCACCAACCCATTAGGATTGCCATCGGTGATGGAGTTCGCCGATTGTCTCCGACTGATGACTCCTATGACAGCGACATAGAACGAAAGGAGTGTCTCTTGTCAAAGGTGTATCTGCGAGAAATGATCCGACGTGATCCCAGCACCAGCTGGAAGACGAGTCAGTTGGTCAGCCATCAACAAGCAGACTCTGATGAAATCAACGCTCCGGAGAGTCTGGTGGACCCCACGGCTGATATCGGTCGCGCCATTGACGATTTTGTCCTGACCGACCTCGCACTCGACCGCCTCTTCGCGGCCATCAACAAGGGGCTCGAACCCTTTGATCTTCTCCCTTACTTCACGACATTGCCCCAGAACCATACTACGATTCGTTACCGTCAAGACGTTGCCGGCGATCTCCTCGTTGCCGGTAATCGGCTACCAATCCTCACCTTCTGTGAGTGTCTCGAACGCGTCGAGTTACTCCTAACAGCGGCGGAGCGAGCCCGCCAACCCAGCGGGAGAGAGCGGTGGTTGCTCGACGCTGTCTTGGCCTACACGCGAGGTATCGAATCAGTTCTCACTCACCTAGGCACCACATCCTGGAGTTCAGCGGGGCTAACGGGACTCCGGGATGCGTTGGTAACACTGAGCCAAACGAATGACTTTTTCCAGCTCTCCCGAGACGCTGAGTCGGTGGCGTCCGAACTCGATCGCATAAGCTATCAACTCCTTCTCGAGGACAATGCGATCACCGTTGCGCGCAGCGAAGACGGGGCGCGCAGCGAAGACGGGGCGCGGGCGGGCGGCTATCGTGATCACCTCTTGAGTCTTTTCGCTCGATTTGGCGGCAACAATGCACAGGTCATGAGCGCCTCAGCCTCTCGTCATTCAAGTACGCATATCGACGATCGCATTCTGGTCATCCTTGGACGGATCTTCCCAGATCAGTTCGCCCATCTCAGTGCCTTTGCCAACGCCCACCAAACCTTTCTCCCGTCTTGGGTCGCATCAATAGAGCGTGAACTGGTCTTCTATCTCGCATGGATCGAAGAGATCCTTGCCTTCGAGGGTGCGGGCTTGCCTTGGGTTGTACCAAAGCTGAATCGTGGAACTGGCCAAGAGCACGCTGAACAGATCTACGACCTTGCACTCGCACATGATCTACTCCGAAACCACACGGTGCCAGTGACCAATCAGTGGCATCTCGATGACGACGAGCTGATCACGGTCGTCACGGGACCCAACAATGGAGGCAAGACAACCTACACGCGTTCGATCGGCCAGCTCTACCTCATCACTGCGTTAGGACTGCCTGTTGGAGCCTCGGCTGCTCAACTCACTCCACCGCCGAGTATTGCTACCATCTTCTCGGAACAGGAAGCCGCAGATCGGATGACCGGGCGACTCGAGGAGGAGATCATCAACCTGCAGCACTTCCTTGGTGATGCGAAAGCACAGGCACTGCTCCTTGCTAACGAGGTCTTTAGCTCCACCAGTGTTGACGACGCAGTCATCCTCGGTCGCTTACTCATCGAACGTTGTCAACAAAAACAGGTGCGCTGTATCATCGTGACCTTTGTTGAAGCACTTGCCGTGCAGGCACCGGGTGTCGTATCACTGGTGGCACTCAGCGACGAAACGACGCTTGAACGGAGTTTTCGACTCGAGCGTCGGCCCCCGCAAGGACGGGCACTCGCTCTTGAACTCGCCGCTCAATATGGATTAATCACTGGTGTCCCGAATGATTGAGCTGCATCTTCTTTGGCCACCAGGGACGACGGAACCTTCGGTACCGTTCACCGACGATCGAACCCTCGAAGACCTGGGATTCCCGATGATCATCGACGCCATGGCCGCGGGCGATGCCGACATCGCCAGAGTTGCGAAGGCGGTCTTCGTCCACGCCACAACGGATACATCGATCATTCGATGGCGCCAAGAGCTCGTCACCGATGCGATCGCCCACCCACAATTGGTACGCGACCTCGCTCGGATCGCACAACACGGCGCCCAGATGGAACGGCGCACCGCTTATGCAACACGGCCCCAAGCCCCGATCTCACAGCTTCTTCGTTCTCGCGAGATCCTGGCACTCCTCATCGCGGATTTGCGGGCTCTCGCACAACGGATAGAAGAACCAGGCGGTGATGTGTCATCACAGGGATTACGACTTCTTTTCACCACCATTCGCGACAACTTTGACAGCGCCTACCTCAACTCGCTCGAGATCGAGCTTGAACAGCTTAAATTTGAGCACGGTTTGGTGACTCGCGCCACACTCGGGCCCGGCAACCTAACGAACCCTGACCTCATCATCGAGGCTCCCTTCGAAGGCCGTGGATGGAGAGATCGCTTGGCACTTTCCCTTACTTCCAAGCATCGCATCGAGATCGCCCCGCGTGATCAAGCGGGGAGCGAGACCCTTCGAGAGCTCCGTAACCTTGCCCTCGGTCAGATCGGCGTGGCGTTAGCACATGGACTCGATACAATCGTCAGGTTCTTCGTGGCGCTTCGCGACGACCTTGCGTGGCTCGTTGGCAGCCTGAACCTGCGCGACTACCTCAGTGCGACAGGCGTGCCGGTCTGCTTCCCGGAGCCAACAGACCAACGGTGGGAGCTCAGCTTCTGCCAACTCATCGAACCCACTCTCGCTTTGCGTTCGGGACAGCGTCCAACGCCGAATGACTTTCCTGATGAGATCGCTGAACCAATCGTGATCAGCGGAGCTAACTCAGGTGGTAAGACCACCTGGCTACAGGGAACCGCTATCGCCATCGTCATGATGCAAACCGGTAGTTTTGTCACCGCCGAGCAATTTCGAGCAAGCATGCGCAGCGGTCTTCGCACCTTCTTCCCCGAAGATGAGGATCGCGAATTACGCCAAGGGCGGCTCCAGAGCGAGTTGGCCCGCCTTGCGACTACCATCGCAAGCCTCTCCGCTGGTGGACTCCTCCTCATGAACGAGCCACTGGCCTCGACAAATGAGATGGAGGCATCAGCCATTGTCACCACCGTCGTAGCCGAACTCACGACTCGCGGCATCACCACCATTGTGGTCACTCATTACCCCAGCGTGGCACGTGAACTCGGCACTTACGGGGTGAGCCTCCGGCCAGAAGTGATCAATAACGGGGTGCGGACCCATCGCATCCAAGCATCACCAGCACCGGAAAACTCCTCCGCGATGGACATCTACCGACAGCTCGGTGGTTGGTGAGGAGCAAAGGTCATGGGCTAGGCGAGATGGGCTAGGCGAGATGGCTTCGTTCTACCACCTCTTGAAGTTCCGACCTCACCTTTGAATGAGCAACCTGACCGGCGATCGCCATGGCTTGAGCCCGGGAAGAACGACCGAACAACATCGCCGTGCCCTGCTCTGAGATGATCGCCGAGTGCTGGAAGGAGGTCACAGGCCCATCGAGACGCTCAAGTATGGTCGAGCTGTGACTCTTCTCATGCCAAGAGGGGAGCGCGATGATCGAATGACCATCGACAGCGTGGAGTGCCCCGACGGTGAAATCGGCCTGCCCACCGATGCCAGAGTAGAACCGCCCATTAATGAAGTTAGCATTGGCCTGGGCGAAGAGATCGACCTGAAATGCTGAGTTGATCGCAGTCATACGGGGCTGTTGGGCGATGATTGAAGGATCATTGACGACCTCTGTGCGCACGAGTCGAAGACGCGGATTCGTATCACACCAGGCATAGAGTTCGCTCGATCCAAAGAGAAAGGAAGCCACCAGCGGATGCTCAGCATCGAGCGCACCGACGTGCTCCAGATTGAGCACACCATCGCTGATCATCTCTGACCAGATCCGCAATCCTCGGGCACTTGTCAGCTGGGCAGCCACGGCGTTAGGAATTGCACCAATCCCCAGTTGCAGGGTCGAGCCGTCCTCAATAAGGTCGGTCACGAACGAAGCGATCGTGGTCTCGATCATCGAGTCATGGGCTAGGTCCTCCGGGCTCGTCAACGCTTGGTCACGGACGAAGGCGAAATCGATGAGATCGACTGACAATTCACTGTCGCCATAGGTATAGGGCATCGTCTCGTTGATCTGGGCCACCACCAAGCCACCATTTCTACGAGTCTGTTCGATCGCCGCAGGCAAGATGTTCACCTCTGTCCCAAGTGAGACATGATCACCGCGCTGTCTCGAGACGTGAATGAGCGTCACCTCCGGCCTCATGAACGAACCCAGGACTCCAGGAACCAACGACAGGCGCATGGGAAGATACGCAAGCCGCCAGCCAGCGTCACGGATAGCTGGCCCAAGAAAGGGGCTCTCATACGTTACCCCAGGCCGGTCGGGAACGCTTCCCTGCGGGTTCAAGATGAACAATCGATACTGGGGCACCGCCTGATCAAAGGCCTCCAACAGTTGCTGCGGTGTGGCGAAGTTGCCGCTTACCACCACACGAGGGACAGGGTTCGCCAACTGAGCAAAATGCTCTTGCAACGTTGCAAGTGCGACGATCTTCACGTCTAGGCCTCCTCATCTTCAGCGACTCACGGTGCCCCTTTGGCGCTCATGACCCATCTCTACGCAACCTAAGCCTAGAACCACCGACCGACTCTGGGAATTAGTTCCCCAAAACTGAAGAAAGTGCCCTCTGAGCTGGTAGAATAGG
>NZ_DAHXOI010000050.1 GCF_027364955.1 Ferrimicrobium sp. | reverse complement strand
GGCTTCGTGGTAACCGTTGCTGGGCTGGCCCGTTCGCTGCTCCCAACGCTACGGTTGGAAGAGCCCAAAGCGTGCGCTGACACCAGAAGCTTCTCCAAACCGACTAAATGTGACGGTCGCCGTCGAAGGACGGCACGAGTTCGGGGTCGAGCCAGCCTTATAGGGCGAGGTGGAGGCGCAGAGCTTCATCGAGATCTGCCATCACCGCCGGTGGCACGACTCCGATCCTGTTGCCCAGACGCTCGACGGCCACTGCTCGGACCTGCTCGGCTTGGGCTTTTGAGTCGCGTTCGAGCCCTGTAGCAGCAGCCAGGAGCAGAACTTGGAAGGGGTAGATGCGCGCAGTGTTCGTCGTTACGGGAACGATTGTCACGACTCCATGGCCCAGGCGATCTGCGATCATGTTGGCTCCGTCATTACTGACGATTACTGCGGGTCGACGCTTGTTGGCCTCGGCACCTCTAATCGAGTCAAGATCAACCAAGCGGATCTCACCCCGCAGCATTGGTTCCGAACCCGTCCCCAGCCGTCACTTCCCAAGCTGCGGCTTCTCCTTCGTTCTCCCACTCGGCGAAGGCATCCTCGTAGGCCGCCCCAAGTTGTGCGCCCCGCAAGAAGCGCACTGCCCGGTGTAAGACCGCAGAGCGAGACGCGATGCCTTGCTCGATGGCGTAGGCATCAAGGAACTCTACATCTTCGTCAGGAAGGCTGACACTCAACTTCATACTCAGATACTACCATTGGTAGGACTCTGGTAGTATCAGAAATACAGATCTGGCACGAATCATGGATCAGCCACAGCCCCGAGTTCCAGGGCGCGGGCGCCAGGGTAAATGACAGTTAGAGGCAATACCACTTAGTTAGGGCCTTCACGTGTTAAGCCTGGTTCATACCAAGAGCTGGTCAGGTCAAGGCTTCCGATGGCGAGCATCTCACGGATCGGATAGCCATCGGGGTATTGGCCGCGATGTTTCCGTCAACGCACATCGACAAGGTAATCCGGGGGCTGGGAGGGCTGAGCAACATCATCGGTTGCTCCCAGCACGGCTGGTCGTGTAGTTCACCCTTGCGATGTGCCTGTGGGTTGATGAGGGCTATCAGGAGGTTGCCCGGCTACTGGTCGGCGGCTCAAAGCATGTGGCCCGCTGGCGAGGAGACTGGCAAGTGCCGAGCTCTAGGACGCCGCCACAGGCGCGCGCCAGGTTCGGTGGTGAGGTGATGAAGATGTTGTTTGAGCAGATTGCCTCACCGACGATACCGAGTCCTCGCCCGGCTCGTGGTGCCCGGGCTTAAGGTTGGTAGTGATCGACAGGACCGTGTTTGACCTACCAGACACCAAGACGAACCCGGAGCACTTCGGTCGGACAGAGAGTAGCCGGGGTGAGATGCAAGGGGCCTTCCTCCAGGCTCGGGTGGTAGCACTCGTTGAATGTGGAATGCAAACGATTATCGCTGCTGAGATCGGTGCAAGCTCTACGGGAGAGACCACCTTGGCTCATTCGTTGCTTAAGAACCTCAACAATGAGCTGCGCCTCCTCGTCGATCGGGGTTTTAGCGGCTATCACCTGTGACAAGGAGTGGCAGCTGCCGGTGCTGAGCTGGCAAACCAGGTCCAACGTGGTTCGTACGGCGACGACATCCCTAGAGGATGGATCGTACCTGTCGGTGCTTCGCCCGCCAAGGGGTAACCCAGGCAAACCAATCACCGTCCGGATCGTCAAGCACGCCCATCTCACGCTAAAGGCGACGCTCCGATCCTTCTCATCACCACCCTGCTCAACCCGGAGCGCTCACCCGCAGTAGAGTTTGCCGCATTCTATGGTGAGCGACGGGACGAGGAGAGTGCCTTCGACGAACTAAAGACCCATCGACGAGGCGCTGGCCGGTTCTTCGGTCCAAATCACCAGACATGGTCACCCAGGAGATCTACGCCCACCTGCTTGTGTACTTACGCTATCCGAGAGCTGCTCAGCAGTGCTGTTGAGCCTCAAGAACTCGACCCCGACTGAGTCTTTCGTTGCTGGCCACTTTGCGGGTCATCAGCCGCCACCACTTTGGCGAGAGCATTGACCATGGCAGAAGATCCACCCCAAAGGGCAGTGATTTGCTCGGTGGAAATGGCTTAAGCAATCGATTCTGCCACGGGGCGGCGTCCGATCAATAATGTCCCACCGCTCAAAAAGGCTGGGAAGGTGAAGACCTGGTCAGCGACGTGGTAGATGATGGGCAAAAAGGTGGCGAGCTTGAGATCACATTCGATATGGACCCCCGAGGGCCCTTCCACAGGTTTTGAGACCAGAAGAGCTACCTGAGATACCAGACACCGGTCCTCATGTTGGCATGATCACCCCTATGCCGTAGGAGGAAGCTGCCGCCGCCATGCGCTCATCATAGGTCACAATGCCGTCAAGCTCATCACCTAATTCCAGTGCTACAGCGATATGGAGGGCGTCCAGACTCCGTAACTGTTGGGGATCAAGGGTGGCCGCTCGTTCGAAGGTGGCCGAAGTGAGACTCAGCAAGGTGAGAGCGTCGAGCACAGATCGAGCACGCTGCACCCGATCGGGAGCGGTACGTCGCGTTGCCCGGAGGAGTTCTGTGCGTAAGAGATCACTCGCGATCACCTGACTTTCGTGGACAGCTGCCCAGCGTGCCATGGCCGGGGAATCAGGTTCAGCCATGACCAGCTTGGCCGCGGCGGACGTGTCGAGGTAAAAGGCCATCAGTAACGTTCTTTGTCGCGCATGTTCGCTACGGCCTCTGACAATAGTGGCTCTGCTTGCGGCGCCTCCGAAGGCACGCCAAGAGCCGAGAGAGAGCCCTTCGCAGGACGAGCCAGACCTGCCGCGATAAGAGCAGCAACTTGTCCCCCAGGAATAGGAATCAGCTGGGCGACCGGTCTTCCTCGGTCGGTAATCGTTACCACTTCGCCGGAGGCGGCCCTGGCCACCACCTGTGAAGCGTTCTGTTTGAGTGCTCGAATGCCCACAGTGCTCATGTTCTACATTGTAGCATATAATTCGAGACAGCTCTCAATAGACGGCGTGCTGAAGCCAGGTGGAAAGAGAACTTTGGAACAGTTATCTGGAATGCGCTAACTGAGAATGACTACTTGAGGATAGGCCGTTCTGGGAATTTACGGGAGTCCATCGTCGAGTCTTCGAGACCAGCAAGAGCTCCTCCCACCAAATAAACCCGGTTTTCTTAGAGACTATTAGTCCTCAACAGATAGGGTTCTCAATGCCAAAGGTCGTGCTTTACCTCGTTCACGGTGATGAATCGAGGTCACTCGGCACTGCGCTTCACCGTACTGAGCGTTCCTCGCAGCAGTGAGTGAACAGGGCACCAACCTCGAGGCGTGCCGTTTTGGGTCAGCCCAAAAAGATCTGGGTTGCCCTAGCTTCAAAAGACATCTGCCGAGTCTCCATAACAAGTGGATCGAGCAAGCAGGCTGTCCACCGGGTTGGTCACGACGCCCCTCGTACCATCGAGAACAGGCATTCACGGGAAAGAGATCAGATCTTCCTGCACTCGCAACCCCTCCCCTCAACAGCCGAGCGCGTATCCAATCGCTGAGCAGACCCTTCCCATGGTGTCGTCGTCAACTTGTCCAACGGGACCAGTGAGCGATGCCTGAACGACGGCGTGAAGACCATCACAGTTGATGACCGATAGTCGATCCAAGCCGACCTCGACGTGGTCGATGCCGACTTCCGCAGCGAGACCGCGGATGGAGGTGGTGACCTCGGCCACCGTAACGAGGCTGCGAGCGTCGAGCACCTCGGATCGAGTCAACAGCAGCACGGGTCGCCTTTTTTGACCAACTTCTGCCAACCACACCTCGCCGCGTTTCAAGGCTCACCCCACGCTTCAACCTCTGTCCAGACAGTGTCAGAACACTCCGGCTGCCTCAAATAAGATTCCCGGTCAGTTCGCAACAGGGCGGCACGCCCTGCATCGGTTACTCCTTGACGAGCAGCTGCAGAAATATTGATGCCGAGTTCTCGAGCACGCTTAGCCAGCTCCTTGTCGAGCGTGAAGGTCGTTCTTGTTTGGGCCACAATTTACACTAGCATCGACTGACCTCAAATTATGATAGCGTATCAAAGTGGCAGTCAGTGATGGATGACGACTAACGAGCATCGGTACGCGAGTCATAGTGATGGAACTAGAACCCACCGGGATCGGCACCCGCTTCCAGGGGAGACACCGGTCCTGAACCGGGCTATTATGGCTGGCGGGCCAGGGCTCGAACCTGGAACCTCCTGATCCAAGGTGAGGGTACGCAAGTATTCGTGGGGCGCGGGACAACCGTATCAGCAGTTCATGGGTGGTGCAAAGCATCGGGTGCTCCCCGTCGAGAGCATATCGGTACCCATCCCGTATCACAATCCGTATCATGCCAATCGACCACGCGCGGACCTTCGGGCTGTATTACACGCTCGCTTCCCGATCTGCCTCTTCTAGGATCCGGCTCATCTGCATTCGTGTGATGGTCTGTAATCGCTTGGACGGAAGGCGCTCAATCCAGTCCTCCACGACCTTCTCATCAAACTCATCTGACACTACCCATGTTCTAGGCTCCACAGCCGCTGTGAAAGTCAGTGCTGGATCGTGTTCCGCCAGCTACGCAGGGCTTGTAGGTCGGGTTCGCTCAGGCCGGCCAAGGTGAGAACGGTGGGAAGTTGCAGTTGCGATAACGCTGAGCGAAAGGCATTCTCGGTCGTGGTGCCATGGGAGCGACATGGCTCTTCCCTCGCGTTCTCGTCGTTTTCTTGGTTCTCGGAGGCTGCCCGTAACTCACCAAGACGGACAGTCTCCAGGTAGTCGTCAACGATGTCCTCAGTATCGGCATCCACAGCTCTCAACAACAGCATCGCGATCATGCCTGTGCGATCCCGTCCCGACATGCAATGAAACAATACCCCGCCCGGTGGAGCATTCAGGATTGCCGACAGAGCCGCACCGGTGCGCTCTGGCATCGCCTGAAGATGAGGGAGAAAGTAGAGTGCCGTGCCTTTGAGCCCGTTGTCCCAGTAGTTGCTCCAGAAGTCCTCGTTGTCCAAGCCGTCCAGATCGACCTGCCGTATCGTCAACCAGCCGGGCCGGGATCCAACATCACAGCTTCTTTCGCTCGGCTGGCGAAGATCAACGACTGTACGTATCCCTGCTTCCCAGATCTGATCCCAGCCCGCTTCGCTCACCCGGTCAAGGTTCTCGGAGCGGAAGAAGACACCCCTCGGCGTGTAGCTGCCGTTGTGTCGTCGAAGGCCACCAAGATCTCGCGCGTTTACGAGTCCGTCGACGCGAAGCGCCCGTTCGCCCGTCATCGATCCGTGCTCGTAATCAAGCCAAGTGGGTACACACTCAGGCGCGAGACGAAGGACGACCGACGCAGTGCCGGTCGGCCAGCCTGCCCACGGCGATCGGCCTTTGCAGACAGCGAAAGGCAACCTGCCTGATGCGTCGTTGATCGTTAAGCGAGAACTGTCATATTTGGCGCGCCAAGATCCATACCACAGCGGCGAGTCTATTGCCCGGTACATCCTCTCGGTCCCGTAGGGCAAGGCTGTATATCGCAACGATTTGTATAGCTAACAGAGAGGCACCACAAAAGCCCATTGTGGCCGTCTGGAATTAACCCATATCGATGGAAAGCCCGTCGATGACACTCCCGGGTCGAGTACGAGTGGACGCTCAGATGTTCGGGGTGATTCACTTGGTACACATACATGCTCATGGCTGCTACTCGTGCTGGGACTCTGGTAGCAGATTCTGGGCTTGTACCGTTCGTGAACGACCATCTCCACCTGATGCGCTTTGGAGGCACGCCAGATGGTGCGCGGATCATGCCAAAGGCTCGGCGCAAGCCTAATTATGTGGGCAACCACGAGATTCGAGTATCGCAGACGCGGGTCATTTGGCTACCTCCAAAACCAACAGGCATGCAGATTCGTTGTTTGACAGCTAGCTGTCCGACGTAGGACCACACCACGAATGCCGTCTGGAGACCATGACCGTGTGCCGTACTCCGGCTTATTAAGGCGCAAACTCGCTGGATCCAGTTTGACTAACACAGAATTGGATCAGCGAATGACGAGAAAAGCGCCAGGTTCTACCAAGTTTGACACCAGGAAGTCGCCCAGCATGGGCAAGGCGTTCCACCGTCTTGTAGTGCCCTAGTCGGGGATATTTTGAACAGGTCCAGGTAGAAGGACTTCAGAGGGGGAGCCTCGTTCAAACGCCATGTCAGATGTCAGACCGAACAACCCTGCAAACCGCCTACTGGCGAGCGGTAATGAGGTTTCGGATACGCTTTGCGCCGGCACCTAAGGACCCGCGCAAGCCTACCAATCCCCACTACCATCCGCCCAACACACGGCCTCGGAGGGTCCCCAAGGTTCCCCAATCCTCTACTTATAAGACCAAGTCTGCGGGAACAAGATACCAGTAGAGGGGAAGTAGACACCCTTGAGCTGGCTTGAGACCGCGTTGATCGTGTAGGTCACCGGCTGGAAGATGACAGGGAGCTGCTTGACCAGGTAGTTGGAGTAGGCCTGCATGGCACTGTCGGCTTGAGATCCAGAGGCCGTGTGGGTAGCTGCTACCAGAGTGCGGAGCTCGTTCGGTACCGGGTAGGACAAGAAGTGTCCTGAGGCGAAGATGCTTCCACCGGTTGGATAGGGCTCACTAAAGTCCCAAGCGAAACCGGCTCCCCAGTTCCCAATATCGGGACCGCTTGGATGCGCCCCAATGACCTCCGCAACAAGCGAGTCAAATGGTGTTGACGACAGGTTCAACACGATGCCTGCCGCAGCAGCAGAGCTCTTGAAGTCCTCCATCTCACCGGGGAGATAGGACGA
>NZ_DAHXOI010000049.1 GCF_027364955.1 Ferrimicrobium sp. | reverse complement strand
ACAATAACCGCACCTGATACGACAACAACATATACGGGTTTTGCACTCATCATAGGAATGTGAATATTTTTATACTTTCTCACATTATTAAATTATGCAGTCAAAGGAAGAACTTATAAAAAATTATCAGGAGAAAATAAATTATATCGAGGATCAGATACGGGATATTGAGGCACATATTAGAAGGCTTGACGCTTTTGAAATGTCTGAAATGAGAAGAAATTTGCCTAATCAATATAAAAATTCACTGCACACAGCAGTTTCAAAGGCAAAGAGTGATGCAGGAATAGTAAAAAATAAGGCTGTGGATCTTTCAAGAACATTAAAAAGCAAGATCCATTCACTTACAAAATAACCTGAAAAGATTTAATAGCATTACAGTGTTTTATTACTATGGTTAGTGATAATTTTGATTACAATGAACGATTAAGAAGAAGAATGGAGAAGCAGGCCAATGGAATGGTAAAACGTGTAAATTTTTCCAGTGGTGTCAGGCAGGGTCAGGAAAATACCAGCAGGAAGCAGAATAACGTAAGCAGGATAGACATGGAATTACGGAAAATGTTTCCGCGTGTCAGCATGAATGGTGAGACATTGTATGCCACTACGCCCTTTACCCTAACCATTAATAATGTAAGTATTTCAGACATATACTCTGCTGATGTGATGAGTGATGAGGTTATCTGCTTTTATACGACAAGTAGAACCTCTGTCTGTGTATTCAGAAATTCAATAAGAAATATGTATCCTGGCAATGTCAGGAGATTATAGATTGCTTAAACTATACATAAATGCGAAGAAACAATCTATAATGTAAGAATAGAAGTGGTATTTAAGTATATCCATAGTTTTTATTTCTCACTGGCCTCTGTCTTTGCACCACAGAAAGGGCAGTAACTTACTGGAAAATTGCCGAATGGGTAATTACCAGATACATCAGTCATAATGACTGTATATCCATCGACTTCAAAATATCTAACCCATAATCTGATCCATTCACAGCATGGTTCTATTGTTCCTGATCTTGTTACTTTCATTCCATTACCTCTTTGCTAATTATCTCTCTCACAACTTGAGGCACAACCCCATTTCCTATCAGGTTGTATCTGCAATTATCTGATAATTCAATCGTTTCTCCTTTTTCATTAATTCCATATTTTGTCCAGTTGTCTTCCCAGCCCATTAATCGTTCACATTCTAAGGGTGTCAAATAACGAATGTCCATGCCATCAAATACTCCGTTCCTCGATGAGACTCTATTTGTAAATGCAGGGAAATTACCCCAGAAATATCTTGACCCTATATGCATGCGTGCCTTTCCCATATACTTTTGAGCACCCACAACATTCTCAATTATATAATATTTTGCTGAGGTAAGAGCCACTATCTCATATACACGGTTAAATAGTTCCATTGCACTGGGAATATTGGGAGGATAAAGTTTAACTGCTGTCCATGTTGGAGGAAAAGAGGCTTTAGAGAAATCAGTGCAGGGAGGACTTGCAACGATTACATCAGCATGTGGAAAATCATTGTAGGTAAGAAGATCCGCCTTTATGAATTTCCCAGGATATGACTCTGAGAAATCAATAATATCATATCCTGTAACATCATGGCCAGTGTCCTTTAACCCTCTTGCCCATCCACCTAATCCACAGTAAAGATCAATGACTTTCACTTAAAACCACCTTTGGGAACTCCCTCAATCTCAAGTCCTCAGGGAAATCTTCTATATTGCCACCTGGCCTGAATCCTCCCAGCTGTTTCATCCATACTGCTATGCCCTGTTCCTTTGCCTGTCCTATAAGATTCCTTGCCCATTCTATTTCCATTGGCCTGTGATGTGAACCTGATTCACCACCAATGATGATCCAGTCAATGCCGTTTAGATCTACTTTGCCTACATCCCCGATTAGTGGCTCAAAACTGACAAACATGGTGCTTGGCAATTTTGGATCCTCATTCTTTAGGTAAAGCAGTTCATTAATCCTGCTTGCATACTGCCTCATCTCGACTGATACGCCTAACCATAAATTAGATGGCAGCCAGTAATCATACTGGTGATCTCCTCCCCTCAATGTGTAACCGTGATAATGCAGAAAATCCCTTATTCTTTCTGGTCTCTTTGTAAGAACCTGAAATATAACATCTGGTCTGGATTTGATCGCATCAACCACTTCTTCTATGAATGAGAATGGCACCTTGCCATGAAATAGATCACTCATTGAATTGACAAATACCTTACTGCCTGACGGTAATTTCTTTACCTGTCTAAGCTTTTCAGGATGCAGCACCACATCAAATGATCGCTTCCATCTCTTTGACCATGCTTCTGCATAGCAGTTCTGGCATCCTGGAGACACCTTATTACATCCTGAAACAGGATTCCACGTGTAATCAGTCCAGCTTATGCCAGTCTGGTTCATTCTTTCACCTCATGCTCACTGTCATATAGGATGTTTTCTAATTCCCATTCTCCCTGATAAATACTGCAAGAAAATATGCTGATTATATCCACAGGATTTATCCCCTCTACTATGGAATTATGATTTGTATCATAAAGAATAAAACCATTTTCATTTTTATCAAATGTTTTAGCATGGATATGCATTTTATTATTTCTTAAAATACTGAAACCGTAATATCTATCAGATTTAAGTTCTCTGTTTTTGCATTTCTCTATAAATTTGCTGATATTTTTCATTCCCTCACCTTTACCTCATTGAGTTCACATTCCAGGATTGCATATTCCTCATCATCCACCCACCATCCATCCTGCACTGTATCAGGATTTCTCTCTGCATGCCATTTTTCCCATGCTTCCTTTACCTTTTCTGGTGAGGAAAATACGCCTAATACCCATCGATCTTCAACTTCCTGTGCATAGAGGACATATACTTTTGTCATGTTTAATCTACCTCTTCTTTAAGTTTTGCCATTCCAAGATCAATCAGATATGATAACCAGCCAATAGAAGAGTATGCAGCTGGATTGTTTTTCTTCATCTCTGCATCTTTCATCTCCATTGCCTTGTTAAAGATATCTCTCTGTATTCGTGCCGCTGCTGATTTCTCCTCTGTTCTCATCTCATTTCACCCCTGTATTCAAGCATGAGATGGCTATTTTCAACCTGTTCACTAATCAGATCCCATACAGTTACCCTTGTTCCATCAGGTGCCGTTGTAACTATATCAGACAAGAACTCTTTTTCTACTGAATTTAACCCAAAACTGACTGCTTCTAACTTTGCTTTTATCCAGTGAAATAACAGTCTCATTGACTGTGCCCAGTTTGCCATGTCAGTTTTAACATATTTACCCTCCTTAGGATCCCAGGTTCTTCTCTGTGCAGCGAACATAGGTGGTTTTACTCTTACTGCAATTTTGTGAATTGATTGATCTTCCTGCTTTTTGTATTCAATTATGAAATCTAACTGGATTCTCTCCATTTTGTAGTCTATCTGCCAGTTTATCTGTTCTACTCCATACTTCCTCAGCAGGTTTGTAATGTCTAACTGTGATTTGTCAGCATTTACCCCTGTATCCTTGTAAGGAGCTGGTGTCTCTTTAAGCATTTAAAACCACCTCAATTAACTCCTTTGACGTAAGGTCGATATTGCAGTTATAACAATGAAAGCCTAAAATTGGCCTGTTATCATCATCAAATCCTACAATATCATCATATTCTAATCCACTATTGCTTTTACACTTCGGACATCTCAAATTATCTATTAAACTCATATTATTTCACCTCTCTTTCAAGCACTATCTTCTTTCCACAGTAAGGGCAGAACTCAATCTGTTTACCCTTAAAAAATACCTTTTTACCATCTGTTGTTATTGCCCCAGAATAGATATATCCATCACCAAATACATCCTCCTGAAATGCATAACAGCAAAAATCACCAGCAGTAAACTCCCAGCGTGATGGTTGTATTTTCATTTATACATCTCCTGATTCACTTTTAACCACATTCTCAAGTGATTACCTAATAACAAGCCGTCCAAAAAAAGAATAAATGGATATGGTAATGATTTGCCACAGTTCTTTACGACTTCATCATTTAGTGAATCATAAATCAACATATTCACGGTTTGTTCGACAATAACATCATCCCATGCTCTTACTGGCAATACGACCATTTATCCACCCCCATAAACATAGACAAGTTCATTGTCTTTCAATTCCCTCAACTTACATCGAAGACAATCTATATTACCCTCAATTACACCATATTCACGACAATTTTTATCACCAACACAATCATCTATAAATAAATAAGTAGATAACTCTTTCATGATAATTTTTATGGCTTCTTCCTTGTCTTCGGCTTTTACAACAATAAGTCCAGGAGTATAATCCCGTAGCACATCCTCTGCAACAAACGTTTTCATTTCTTCACCCCTTTACAACTCCCAGTGGAGTTAATTTCACAAGTATATCTACAAGATCTTCCTGTTGCTGCATGACCTGATCTATGTCCTTGTAACAGGATGGTGCCTCATCAAGTGCCTGCTGGGAGTTCATATTGTTGTATATTCCTTTCATTTTCTCCTGTTCCTCACTGAGATTTAGTTTCCTGACTGCTTCCTTTCTTCCCATAACTCTTCCTGCACCGTGTGAACAGGTCATAAAGGATTCCTTGTTTCCCTTTCCCTCTACGATGTAAGAGGATGTCCCCTGTGAACCTGCAATTATACCCTTAATACCTGGAAATGCAGGGACAGCACCCTTTCTGTGTATCCAGAGTGATTTACCGAAATGCCCCTCCCGTTCAACGAAGTTATGATCTATTCTCACCAGATCAAGTATTTTAGTTCCAGGTATGACTTCCTGGAAATCCTTGATAAAGTCCTGCATCATCAAACCACGTGAGATATTTGCATATACCACGCAGTATTGCATTTCCATTATGTAGTTTATTCCAATTGGGCTTTTTTCAAGTAAAAATGGCAGCTCTGCATCCACAGTATTCTTTAGATAATGTTCTTCATTATCTGCAATAGCCATTTTGTTGTAGAATGTTCCTACCTTGTTTCCTATTCCCCTGCTGCCAGAGTGTAGCATCAACCAGACATATCCATCTGATCCTGCATCCATCTCAATAAAGTGGTTTCCACCACCCAGTGTCCCAAGCTGATACATTGATTTCTCATATTCAGCATTGACTATTGAATTGTCATTCAGGTTGTCTTTCATTTGTTCCAGGACATTGTTTTCCCTTTTTTCCTTGTGCTGGGAGAATCCAACAGGTATATCCCTTTCAACCCTCTTCATAATATCTTCAACGATATGATACTTCATCACATCGGCCTTTAAATCAGTCTTTACTGCAATCATACCACAGTTGATATCCACACCAACGGCATTAGGAATTATAACATCCTGTGTTGCCAGAACTGCCCCTATTGGCATACCATACCCTGCATGGCTATCAGGCATTATTGCAATATGCCTGTAAGAATAAGGCATATTTGCCAGATTCTTAGCCTGCTGCATGGCACTGTCTTCAATACTCTCAGCCCACATTTTTATGGGTATTCTTTCAGTCGTTATCGCTTTCATTCTTTCACCTCTTTAATTTTCCTGACAAACTTAAATAGGTTGTCTGTCTCTGTTTTGTTCAGGACTATCAGGATATCTTCCTCATCTACTCCATTTACTTTAATCCTTAATGCCATACGACCATCGCTATTGTACGAAAACTGAATACTATATGAGTCAGAATATGCATCTACATTTTCTTTCGCTACTTCCATTTTTCTTGCTATTATTTCCATTTATTCCACCTCTTCGGCAATCTCAAATATTTCCTCATCTGATATGGGAATACCACAATGTTCCCATACCTGCTTTATTTCATCCAGTGTTTCCTGGAGGATTGCTATCATTAATCATCATCTCCAGAGTTCCAGATAATTACGGCTTTTTGCTCTGCTTTAGGATGGCAGATGTGTGGGCCTACGTGATCTTCTTCAAGATCACAGAAAAACTCAGTTCCACTTATTGTATAAGATGATTTGCAACTATAATCCTCTGGCGGATCCCACCATGCCGGATTGTTGACTCTGCTGCCGAACATCAGTTCACCCCTTTTACATATTCAGAAAGAACACCAGAATATTTGCCTGTTACAAACAATGTAGGAGAGATTTGCCTAAAACATATTTCATTTTTTTGGATATATGAAAGATCATAGCCAACTCTCTCCATGAACGACATCATTTCCAGTAAATCGCTACCAGTTATGTAATCGTAGTAAACAACTACTTCCTCTAACTTATCCTCACTACACATTATGTGTGATATCCTTAGCTTATACTCCTTACCGTTTAAGCGGAAGATATCATTTACAAAATTTAACCCATTCGTGTTTAAAACATCTTTGTTCATATTTACCTCATAATGATATAAAGTAAGTATATATAAACGTTGTGATTACGTTGTTTCAACGTTGTAATAGACTAATATAATAGAAGAGTTGAGGATTACTTTAGAAGTTCATCAGGAGTTTTAGGGATCCATCCTGCTGGAGTTCTCAACGTCATGTTAAATTTCCATCTGTTCTTTTCCTTGTAATAATAAACCACTACCTGCTCAGGATTTTTTGTAAGTGGGAATTTGAGTTTGTCAGCTATTTTTCTTATATGGGCATCGTATGTTGTGCCAGAGCATACCTGAAATAACACTACCCTGTTGTTCTTCATAGAGATTATATCCCATGCTCCAAAAAGATCAGAACGGTTTGATATTATTGCACCATTAGGCAGGTGCTTTATACTAAAAAGGGATCTCTGTGAGATCCAACCATATTCAGAGAGCAATTCTAAAAATTTAATTTCCAGGTCTCTTAGATCCTTCATCTGTCTCAGGCTTCTTGAATGTTGAATTTATGGCTTCCTGTATGCCTGACGTTTTTGTTCCCTTTGTATCAGGCCCGAACTCTGCACCGTTGTTCTTCTTCATTGTTTTCTTCCCTACTGGAGACACTGAATGTGATGATTTATGTGATGCAAGGAGCATCTGTGATTTGAGATCTATATTCTTTGCCTTTAGGAAATCTATATAGGATTTTGCCACATCATACGCACCCTCATCTATGAGCTCCTGCACAATTGAATGTTTTTCTGATTGTTGTGATCTAAGGCCGTCTAAAATATCTGTAATTATTCCTACGTTTAGGAATAGTTTATCGATCTTGTCATATATTGTTAGTAAATTAGATGAAATTTTATCCATGTTATCCCTCTT
>NZ_DAHXOI010000048.1 GCF_027364955.1 Ferrimicrobium sp. | reverse complement strand
AGGCCGGAGCCGTGGGTTCAGGCGCCGAGCTTCGTATCACGGAACAGTCACCACCGTACTCGGAGTTCAAGCAGATTATCACTCTGAAATCCACTGGTGCCTCTATTTCCGAAATCATGAAGACTACAAATCTCTCAAAATCTACGGTTGAGAATTATATTAAAAAATTCTCAATGGAAATAGAGAGAATGAGGGAAGAAGGAACGCCAATAAATGAACTGGTGCATGGGAAAGAAGAGCTGCAGGAAGAGACAAAGAAAAAGGAGGACAAGGATAAGCCCAAGAAACCTAAATTTGCCAACATTGAGGAAGAAACGACACGGAAAGCAATAACCAAAGGATCGGAATCTGTAAGCCAACTAAAGGCAAAGGAAATTACCGAAGATTACAAGGCCGCACAGATGCTACACAGTGCGTCAGTCAGATACCAGAAGAACATAGAGATGATGGGATTAGGATGGGATCAATTTGTGGCATGGGCCGTGGATGAAGCGTATGAAAGAGCAGTTGAAGCATACAAGGAAAAGATAGACAGACAACTCAAAGAAGCCTCATTATTGCAGGAGGCAATTGAAGAAGAGCTTGAGAATCCTATGCCCAAGACAGAGGATGGAATGATGATAGAGGAGGATGAATGAAATGGATGGAATAAAACTGGATCTAAATGATCTGAAAGGGAAAAGAGAAAATAACGGCAAGGCTAAGAAAATTGACATGGATGATCTGAGATATGATGAAATGATAGACGCTCAGATTGATAGGTATCGAAACAAGGATAAGATGACTATATCCGATATCATGGCAATGCAGCAGCTTGAGGACATGAAATGGGAAAGACGGCAGAGAATGAAAGCGGAAATAGAACCACAGAAATCCCCTATAGACATTGAGGAAATTATACGGAAAGCCCAGGAACCGTTACAAAAACAGATAGATGCAATGCAAAAGCTACAGGAAAAACAGGCAGAAGAAAGAAAATGGGAAATAATGCAAAAGCAGATCGACAAGCTTACTGATTTGATAATATCAGGGAACACAAAAAAGAATGATGATGATAACCCTATAATGAAACAGATACAGATACTCCAAGAACAGCTCAAAGATGAAAAGGAAAAGGCACGGAAAAAAGAAGAAGAAGATTTCAGATCGTCCATGAAAGATATGGTTTATTCATTATCCGACCAAATAGCAGAACTGAAATCGAAACCTGAAAAAAGTAAATCCGATTTTGAACAGATAATAGAGCTTGAGAGGAAAAAGAGGGAAATGCTTGAGGCACTTGGAGTTAAACCCGAAAAGGGTAAGGATGATGAGGCAAGCATGCTCGATGTTGTGGATTCGATTGCAGACAAGGCACCGAAATGGGCAAAGACGGCAAGCACCATTAGGGAGGTATTCTCAAAGGATTCAGAAATACCTGACGATATCCCTGACAATGTGCCAACAAACCTACCACAAAGGAATGAGCCCATACCACAGAGAAATATGATCCCTGATGATATAAGGACATTCCTTGATAAGGGTAGAGAAGAAAACGGAAAATACATTGATTACACTGGAACCCCATGGGTGAACCTTGAGGGGACTCCTATATCCAGAAAGGATATTGAGGATCTGGCCTACACCAATCCGTCAGATGTGAGAAAACTAATATCTGACACAGATAAGGCTTTCCAGAAAATGCAGGAGAAAATAGCAGAGAGTGAGGCAAAGAAGCCTAAAAATTCTGATTTCAGAAATAATATCCACGTGCCTGAAAACATACCAAAGGCTCCCGAACCAGAACCAGAGGATGAAGAGGATGATAATGAACCTGCAGCTGAGGAGCAGGAGGATCATCTCAAAGAGGCAATGGATTATATTGCAACAGGGAATGATGTAGATGATGATGAAAATGGAAAGGTATGGGTTGGCAGGAAGCAGGAATTTTACACCAACGATGATGGCAAGCCTGCTACAAAGGATGATCTGATTCAGATGGCAAGATCAGATCCCAAAACATTTATGTCAGATGTTAAGCAGCACTTAGCCTCGTTGGAGGGAGAGAATGGTAAGTAAAGAATCGCTAAAACGTTTTGTTCAATCAACGGGTAAAATTTTCGACATCATGTCTCCAAGTGAGGAGAATGTGCAGGCTATTCTTGAATGGATAATGCCTGACCTTGATCCAGATGAATTGAAAGTGTCCCTTGTAAACTATTACCGATATCTTGAGACACAGGAGGATAGGTATGTGCCATATTTTGATCCTATTCCTGGGCTTTTCCACAGATACGGTATGATTCAGAAACACCAGAAAATAGCCAAGAAAGTGGGATTGACATGGTGGCCTTATATTCAAAAATATGTTGCCAATCCTGAATATGTGCTGGAAATGGTAGGAAGAAAAAAACCTGAAATAAAGAAAATGCTTGCCACACCGTTGGGAGATTCCTACATTCAGTATTTCACCAAGCGATTATACCAGTTCTTTGACCTCTGGTTCCATGAATTCCCAAGATGGCATAACAACTGTGGAGGGCTTATCGTTTACGGGTTGATAAACAAAAATACAAATGCATGGGGATTCAAATGCAGAACATGCAACACGATTATCCCTGTGGAAAAACTTGATGAAATAACTTATAAGCATAGAAAACATGTAAACGGTGGTAAATATGGCAGTCCGAAGAGTTCACAATAAAATAGCAGCGAGATTTGTAAACCTGCCAATGGATGAAATAGATGAAGTAAACCGAATGGTTGATGATCCCAGGATGCTAAAGAAATATGGAAAAGACCATAGAAAACATTGGGGACACAATCCCAATCCCTTAGCAAAAGATTCACTTACCATAAATAGGGGCAATGCCCAACGGGAAAAGGCAAGAAGAATACACATCATCGTTGATACCAATCCTAAGGTTAAGAAGCTGATAAAGAGGATGGAGATCGAAGAAGAGATTGAGAAATTAAAGAGGATGAGATAAATGGGAGTTCTTGATACCATAAAGAATGTTGCCGATGGTGCCGATGCTGTAAAGCGAATCCATGACACAGGAAAGTATTTTAAATCTGAGTATATAGATCCTGCAATGAAGAATCAAAACTCACTAAAACAACCAGTATCCATTGTAGCACCCAAACAGGTAAAGGTAAACCAGCCCGTTACCATATCAGGCACGGGAACAGGCATGATATCACTGTATTCAGGAGATCATTTAGAAAGGCAATTATTTCCGAATAAAGAGGGCATGTGGTATATTCGATTATATTTTTCAGTAAAAGGAGAATATCTCCTGAAAGCAAAAGATTATTACGGTGAGGCAGAAACCACACTAAACGCAGTAGATTAAAAAAATTTGGTTACTCTCCCAATTTTGCTGTGGCATCGTTGAGTTTTTTTCTTAGTGCATCCAAATCCTTATTGTGCTGTTTAATACGCTCAGCATCAAAACTCATGATCAAACAGCTCATCCACCTTAGCCCTGATTTCCGTTCTCATGGTACCAGGAGAGAGACCATCCCAAGCATCAAGTTCCGTAAATTTCTCACCATATTTCTGAAAATACTTAGAATATCTTGCATCCCTGTGTATCTTCTGTATGACCTCTTCATTGGATGGGATTGATGGGCTTTGCACCTAAAGTCGGTCTTGCACCTAAAATAGTTTACTTGCACCTAAACTTGACTGAAAAATGGCTTTTAGGTGCAAAGCCGGATTGATGGAAGATTATATCTTCTTACCTGTTCAGGGAGTAATCCATCGAAGTATAATAAATCATGGTTCAATCCATGCTATCCTATTGAAACCTGTTAATTTCCACAGGAAACCTTATATATTTCCATGATATGATAAGGTCATGGTGAAAAAGACTGAAAGAGATTGTATCGTAAAATACAAGTCGGGATCCTATGTAGTGGTGCTTGACCATGAGACAAGGGAGATTTTAGAACTTGAGAAAGGAGATACCGTTCATATAGTTATAACAAAGGTGTGAACATGGAGATACCTGCATGCCTGCAACGGGGAGACATAGGATTCCTCATAGTTAGAAAGGGTGGTAAGGAGCCTGTTGAACAGCAATGGAATAAAAAGTTATATGATGGTTTTGAAGACCATTTTTATGCTGCGTTACAGGATGGATACAACTACGGGATATCTCCTCTCACAAGGAGAATCGCCATTGTAGATGGGGACACAGAAGAAATAAGAAGAGCAATGGATGATCTTGTCCCAACATTTTCTTATTCAACTGGCAAAGGGGTGCAATATGTTTTTGAATTAAACGGAAACCTTGAGAAAAACATACCACTTAAAGGTGGGGCTTACATTAAGACCTATGGTGGGTATGCCGTAGGCCCTGGAAGCATACATCCAAATGGCAAAAGATACGGTGAGGTGATGCACGGAGATCACATTGCCATTGAGGATAAGGATCATTTCTTGGAAGTTATCAAACCATTTATGCTGGTGCAGCCACAAAGAGAGACAACAGAAAAACAGTATCCAACCAGCAGTCCTAAGGCATATTCATACGTTAATGTTGAAGATTTAATTAATGACATGGAAGAAACCTGGAGAGACAAAGATGGGGAGAGACACATTTTAACACTTGCTCTGGTTGGAATAATGAAAAAATACGGTAAGAGTGAGCAGGATGCCATGAACTTCATTGCTGGTCTTGTCAGAAAGACAGGGAAAGGCAAGGAGCATATTATCCAGGTGAAATACATATATAAACACGGTGGAGGCAGGGAATATGGGATACCAACCCTTTTAGCCATCCAAAATGGCACATACAGAGGTGAGAAATGATGGGTGTGAATGATTTTTTGAAAGATGTAAAGATGAATCCAATACACAGTGCTTTAGGTTGCCTGCATGATTTGACAGATGAGGATATTGAGATCCTTGAGAGAATGAGAGAGAAAACTGATTTTGATAATTATGATCTGGAGATAATAAATCCAATACTGGATAAATACAGAGAACAGATCCCAAATGACATTTACGATTCCGTTAAATCTTTTTCAGAAACAATTAAACCAGCTGATATTATTGCTCCGATAGATCCAGATGAGGGGATAAGTGGAAAAATCTGGAATGGAGAATACGGAAAAATTGTTTACAGCACACAGAGGGGAGACCAGGTAATTATAAGATGGAATGGCTACATACTTGGTGTTGTCCTCACGGATGAGAGAAACAACATTCATGGAATCAAATACAGATATAACGATCAGGAAAAAACTGTGCCTGCAAATGTATTTATCTCATTTGCGAAACAGCGATTTTTCCTTTCAGTGGGGGACACTAAAAGGCTCAGGGAAATAGTTGATAGTTATATGCTGAATGAGATCAGAAATGGCAGGTTTACTGAGGGTGGGTTCTCCCCGATCTATGTCAAGGATGATAAGATCGTTGTGGAATATCCTGATGTTGATGTTGATGATGTATTACGGCAGCTCAGAGAATATCATGACAAAAGCACGAAACCAGAGGCTTACAGGGGTATGCTATCATTCTGCCTGCTGGCACCACTGCATTATTATTTAAAGAAGAAGACGCTGAAAGGATTGCAAACTCCTCTAATGCTATTATCAGGGAAGACAGGAAGTGGAAAAACGCCAATGACATACATTTTTGTTGGTAAAGGTTATGGCATGCAGAAAGAGGAGTATGTCTTTGGCCTGAATATGATCGACAAAATATTTACACTTACATCTTTTCTGTCTGCCACAAATCTGCCAATTGTTCTCGATGATATAGGTATGGGCTGGGTTGTCAAATACCATGAGCATATCAAATCCTATATGCAGTCCTCATTTTTCGGGGCAAGAGGCAACGCAGACCAGACGGTAAATGTATATAAAGGGGTGGCAAGCTTTATAATGACGATGAATGATGATTTTGTGGGAGATTCGGATCCTGCATTCACCAAGCGACTTATCTACGTTCCCTACACTGAGAGAGATTCAGAAAAGGTGGACAAGCCAGCTTACATGAGATTTATGGAAACAATACCAGACGGGTTTATGTATATGCTGACCCGTAAGATACTGCACGGCATGGATATCAATGAATTGCTCGACAGCGTGGAAAATTTTGCCACTGCTGATGACTGGGTGAACTTCGGCCTTGATCTGCTTAACAATGAATGTTTTACATGTGGGGTAGAGCCTTTTCCTAAATTTCGTTCAGGAGATGCAAATTCATCATCCTATGTCAGAGAAGTTCTTGAGGCGATGATAACGGAATGGGAAAGGTCAAAAGGTATGTCATACTCTGCAAATTCTTACACGTATGGGAATATAGATGTTGAAATATCAAATCAGGATAAGATTGATATCTACTTCACTTCATTAGGCCTGAAAAAGACGTTGAAACTAATTGGGGATCTTCCCTACCACAGTGCAATAGAATTTATAAATGCCATAATGAAAACTCAAAACAAAATATCTGTTGTAAAGACTGAATCGGGTGAATTACTGTCTTCCAGGAGAATAGACGGTAGGACATATCCAATCAAGGTTTACCATGTGAGGATTGAGGATGCTAAGATTTAAATATAATCTTCATATAGATACTATGTGGGGACTGGTAATATGGTAAAAATTCTGTGTGCTACTGATTTTGGTTCATGCCATGTTACACAGTTCCCTCACCTCTTCTCTGATGTTAAAAATGTAAAATGTAATTGTAGTAATTTTTCAATATCTCAAAAAATCAGTAATATACTGAATAATTTTAAGGTAGGACAAAAAAAATTACTACAATTACTACAAAATTACTACAAAAATTACTACACCTCTCCCTCAGTATTTTCCTACTTCACCAGTGAAAAAAGTTACTTTGTAGTAATGAAAAATTAAATGTATATATATACGCGCGTGCGCGCGCACATGTGTATTATAAATTCATTACTACAATTACTACAATAGAAAAAAAGATAGATAATATATAGTAAATAACTGAATAAGTCAGTGTAGTAAAATTTGTAGTAATTACGAAATTCGTAGTTACTACATTACTACATTCAGTTATTTTTTTCAAAAATCACAAAGATTATAAGCAGTTATTATATCTATGTAATAGGGATAACCATGAAAGGATATGGAAGCACAAGGGAGGTAAAGACCTCTAAGGTAGTGAATGTAGAAAAGAATGGACAGGAAGAAGTGATCGTTCAGAACAACGGCAGCTATATGTGGAGAAGACTAAGTCGCCCCGCATCATGACGATCCCGCTGATCGTGCTGGCCGTTGCGGCGGCGACTGCAGGTCTGTTGAACCTACCC
>NZ_DAHXOI010000047.1 GCF_027364955.1 Ferrimicrobium sp. | reverse complement strand
CCCATGCAAAACCAGTGACCGTACCCGTGCAATTTAGGTGTCCGTGAGTGTGCAGGTTTTCGTGACCGTTAACAAATAACTCCGCTGAACTGGGACCACGACTCAGATCCGAGCCAAATTCATCCATATAAATGCTAGGAGAGCCGGAATTGGATTGGCATCCATAAGTAGCCCTACGGCGAGTTATGCCGGAAGTAACGACTGTGGAAATGGAGGCTCTGGCCTCCCGGTGATTTCCGGTCAACGGGAGGTGAAACTACCGTCGACGAATCAGTAAGTGAACGCCAAACGAGCAATAGCAAGTTTGTATAGGTTTTATGTAACGGTGTTTGAGACCTGTTTTCTAAGCCGAAGTTCCCCCTCCAGGAGTACTCCACCCCAGGTGAGCGGTCTTTCTACGTGCCTACAGTAGGCAGGGACTTTTGGAATAAGTCCAGTTAGAACGCCTTAAGGGAGGACTTCAGGGGGTAACTTCGGTCTAAGGTTCGACGCGCGCAGTTGGGTTTTGACGCGATTGCGAGTTGTCGACCGGTCGTTGTGCGAGCGCGACGAGACCAGCGATGATCAGCAGGCCGGCTGAGACTCCAAGCCCCAAGCCCAGACCTGACGATCCCTCGGAGATCGCCCCGGTGAGTACCGGCCCGATGATTTGGCCCACGGCAAACACTACGGTGAGTGTCGCGATTGCCGGAGTCCAGTGGTGTTGAGGAAGCGAGCGCCTGGCCACTGATGTGACTGCCGTCACTACGGCGAGGAAGGAACCCCCGAAGAGGACAGCAGATGCCATCGCGATGGGCAGGGAACGAGAGATCAGCGGCAGGATCGCGCCAACGGCAAGCGTCGCGAGGATCACGGCGAGACCACGTGCTCGGGCCAAAGCGGAGATTGGCCGTACCCAGAAGAAGGCCCCGATGATTGAGGAGGCGCCGAGGAGACCCCAGAAGAAGACGATCTCGGTCGCGCCAGCCCCGCCGTTGTGTAGAAAGGCGACAATAAAGGTCATATAGGCGATATAGCCGACACCAAATAAACCATAAGAGCTGAGCATCGGTACAAACTGTCGTGCCGGCCAGTGGCGATCGTGGTGTGGTTGGGGTGGTGGTTCAGACGTCCCTCTTGTCGCCAACCAGGTGGGAATCAGCGCAGCGATTCCAATGAGTCCAAGGAGTATCCAACCCCAGCGCCAACCGGTTGTTGGTGGAAGATAGGCCAGTAGAACGGGGATAGATAGACCTGAGATGACGATGCCTGCTCCGCCTCCCGCGAAGTAGATGCCAAGGAGGAGCGCTGGCTTGTGGGCGATTTGACCAGCTGCAAGCTGGGCAACGAGTCCCGCACCAGTGATAAAGGCGATGGCTCCAGTGATTCCCGCGAGCGCGCGCAACAAGAGTAAGATCGTGGTGTCTCCACTCGTCGCGGTGAGAAGTAGTGAGACTACTGTGATGTTGAGCGCTGTCAAAAAGGATCGGCGAGTCCCGAAACGGCGAGCGAGTGATGCAGAGAAAAGTGCCCCTACAAGATACCCCATGGCGTTTGCACTGTTCATGGCCCCGGCTGTGCTGAGTGACCACGAGAGTTCTGTACGCATCGACGGGAGCAGCAGCGCGTAGGCAAAGCGAGCGAGGCCGAGCACGACCGCTGGGCCGAGGGCTAGACCCAGTACGGTAGCGGTCGTCCGGTCTCTGGCACCCCCGTTCCCCGATCGAATTTGGTCGGTAGGTGACGTGCTCATCAACTATCCCCGGCGATCGTGTTGTGTTGGATGAGAACTGTGGCCACCTTTCGAGCATCCTGAGCAGCGCTGAGGTCGCCCTCGACGAGCACTCGTGCATTTGCACCGTCGATGAGTAGCATCAATTGCGCTCCAAGGCGGTTCGGTTGGTAAAGGCCCGCATCGGCCGCCAGTTGCGCGAGATAGTCGCGTAGCCAGCGCTTGTGAATGCGCACGACCTCCCTGGCGGGATGTGAGGTATGAACCAACTCTGCGGCGGCGTTGACAAAGGCACAGCCGCGCCACCCTTGAGTCGCATGCCAGTCCGCCAGCCAGTCAAAGACAGCCAAGATCTGCTCGACGGGCTCTTCGGCCGTCGAGTGAACCCATCGATCCAACGATATAGCTCGCTCGTGGTGAAGGTGCTCGAGCGCAGCAACGAGCAGAGAGTCTTTGGATGGGAAATGAACGTACAGTGTCGGTCGCGAGATTCCTGAGCGTTGGAGTATTTTCTCAATGTTGGTGGTCTCGAAGCCATTGGTGTAAAACAGCTCCGATGCTGCTTCGATGAGACGACTTTTGGTGTCCTGGCTTGAGGTCATCTCGATATACTAACTGGTCAGTTAATATTTCGTGCTCTCTGGGGTCCGGCGGCCCATTGAGCCCGGTCCGCTTCGATCGTGGCGAGGTTCGCAGTGCCTGTTGTGTTGCTCGTTGGCGTTCGAGTGGAGCTGTTGGAGGCGGGGAGTACCTGGTGGATTGGTCTCACCATACTTGGCTGAGTTGCTCTCGCTCGGAACATCGCGGTTCACTGCGCTCGCGAGTACGGAGTATGACTCCAGATCCGAAAGAGATCGATAAGGTCGAGCCTTGTCTAGGTATCGGGGATTCGGCGGGCTAGAGGTTACTCACCCAGCGCAATCGACGCTCAGCGGTGACAAGAGCGACCGACATTGCTCCCTCAAAGTCACATGAGAGCGACCCAAACGACCCAACGTGTTTGGCCGACCGAGACTTGAGTAGCGGTAATGACGAGGGAGCATTAACGACTACTCGGCTCATCTAGCGGCACGTGGACCAGTGCGATGGCGTCGATGTGTGGAGATTCGTGGTTGGTGTACTGGTGTTCTCGAGTTCGCATTGCACTCGTAGCTACTGGCCACGCGGTGGGCACGTCGGTTCAGCATCGGGTAAAGATCACACAGATAGTGGAGGGGTAGACCACCAGTCGGGTAAGACGATGAAAGAGAGGACTAGGTGCCTTGCGGTGCTCGATCCTAAGTAGGACGGTTTTTTGTGGTTTGTTGGAAGGTACTCAGGCCCAACACCTGGTGAGGCAACCTCGGTCGTAGAACGTCTAAGTTTCAGGTCATGAGAGAAGTTACTTCGTGCTGCGAAATTCCTCATATCGTTCCAGAAGGCGGGCTCTGTCGGGACGTGACGCGCGTTCCTTGGGAAGTACGAGCTGGGTCCCATTCATTTCCTTGAGGCCATGTTGGAGCATCGGGCCATCGATCTCGCGTAGAAGTTCTGGTTTTACCTCCACGACGAAGTCGGGGCGGATGCCCAAAAGATTGCGGTCAAAGGCGGCATGATGGAGCTTGCACAGTGTCAGCGCATTGGGCACAATTGGCAGTCCTTGCGGATGGCTATCGGGAAGAATATGGGCAGCATCGAGTAGTTCGGCGTGATGGAGGCGACAAATCGTGCAGGTCGAATTGTAGGCGTGGAGGACTCGTGCTCGGAACGATGGTTGGTGCAATCGGGCCTTGGTCACGCTGGTGCGGTACTCGCGCTGAAAGGTGTCGATCGAATCAAGGTCATGCCCATGGAGGTATTGGTCAACCGCTATGGCGAACTCGTGGCGTGATTGGTCCTCAGCTTCGACATAGACGGGATAGATGGGTAGGTAAATACCAGGTGCGATGCCAACAAAGTAGGCTAGGGGTAATCCCGTCTCCATGGCATGACGCAACGCCCTGTTGTCTGAGTGTCCTTCGTCTTGTCCTCGGTATTTGTAGCGAACCAAGCCATTGGAGCCAACATCATCAATATAAGGAGGAACCGCCGACGGAGGGGTATAGGTGGTTCGAATGGTCAATGCCCCAGGGTGGCCCTGAACCTTTCGGATTCCACTTTGTACAATGAGTCGGATGGGTTGACCTTGGATCTCAAAGGTATTGATCACGCGAGAGGAGAGAAACTCCGCCTGTGCCCCCGCAAGGCAACGGTCTAAATGATCAAACATTGCCTGACGGAGTATCGAATCGTCGTCGGCTTGGAAATTCCTCACTGCCTCAAACCTTAGTGCATCGGGTATCTCAGGTCGCTGGTGAACGGCAAGTCAATCCAGAAACTGGTAACCGACTTCCATGGCGTTGCCGCGAGTTTGCGCGTTGCTGGTATGGCTATGCCAGCCCAGGCGTTCCGATAGTCACGCGCGAACAAACTCCACGCACCCTTGATTTCGTCCAATCTCCGCAGGTGCTTACGCAGATCAGAGGTGGCTGGCTTTGGCCACGTTGCCCACCACCTATGCGCATCGCTCACCTCACATATGGTACGGTCAAAGCAATCGAGCAAGTGGCATCGATCGACCATGTCTCGTGATCATGCCATGCTGCTGGAAGAGAGTGACACTCTGAACTGACAGGACTGCCGAGATCATACTCGCAAAATGATCACCGACTTGTCGATACCGGTAGCGATTTCACCGCTTATTCCGGAGGGCCGGTTAGATTGAGTGCATGCGGGCCCCAGTCGATTTCAGAGAGTACCAAGAAGGTGATCTTGGTGGAGTACTCGCCTCATGCGACCAAGAGGGCTGGAGCTCCTATGTCGACGACAGGGATCGAGCGCGAAAGGTCTTCACCTCGCCAGGGGTTGTATCCGTAGTTGCCATTGCCTCCGGGGATGTTATCGGGTTCGCTTACTTCCAAACCGACAGGGCGATCCAAGCCCACCTGTCCCTTCTCGTGGTCGGACGGAGTTTTCGAAGAGCCGGTGTTGCCAGGGGGATCGTGTCCTACGTGTTCCCGCTACTGGGCGCGACAAGGGTCGACCTCATCACTGATACCGCCGAAGACTTCTATCGCTCCCTGTATCACAAGGAGGAGTCGGGCTTCCGGCTCTATCCACCAGGCATTGCCACCCGCGACGCATAGGTTGTATCGTTCGTCCCGCACGGCGAAGATGGATCGAGTTCGAGAGGGGATCAGTCGTGGCGGGCGCATAGACCTATGCCAAGCCGCCCTGCACGACCTTTGGAACGCTACTCAAGAGAGCACTCGAGACGCAACACTGTCCGAAAGGCTCGGCGGGTGGATCCCTTCTCCAGCTGGATTGTGCATGGTTGCCCGGGCGATTGCTGACCGTCGCACGGACGATCATGAGCTGAATTGTTACACCTTCGTATGGCAGTTGTATTTTTTCAGGGCCCTAGACGATGGGCAAGTGGAGCCGTTGAGTTGATGGTCAGCTTTTCTCTTGCAGGCACAGCGACGCACTCATAGAAAGACCAGGCATTGGTGAAGGTGGCTACCATGAAGAGGAGATCTATAGGGCTGCATGCTAAGAATTGCGTACGCCCTATTGATGAGGAGGAGTAGTGGAGTCGATGGGAAGACCAACACTTGTCGTATTGACAACTGGGAAGGAAGCCTTCGTTAGGGCGAATGCTGTGCTCCAGATGACGCTCATGGTTCGCAGGACAAAACAGGAGATGCCTGTCGAACTCTTGCTGCTCGGTCCTGGTGTCGAGGTGCTGCGTTCCAATCAGAAGAACTCGCCACAGTTCGAGCAGCAGCTTGCTGGATTGCGAGAGGCTGGGGTAAGGATCACTGTCTGTGAGGTCTCCTTAGAGAGTCTTGGGCTTACCAAGGATCAGATGTTCGAGTGTGAGACGGTGAAGGGTGGTGTGGAGGTGGCTACGAAGCTGGCGGAGGATTGGAACGTTCTTACCTTTTAGCTGCTATTCCTCGTAGTGTGCCAACGTAGTATTCCTAAAAGGCCACAGTCACACGCGCCCCTGCGCTCGCGAGGCTCGCGTAGCCCGTCAGACAGCGGTTTTGTTACCACCGCCTGGTACCTCACATGGCATCAACGAAGGAGGGAGTGGGTGGGCTAAGCGTCTCCTCACCTGCAGCCTTTTGCCCTGCAGTCTCGAATGGGTGACTGGTAAAACTCGGATTTCTCTCCACCAAGAACCGTGTCTCTGAGGGAGGGTATCGAGCGTGAGCTTCATCATGGCGTTGTCCCGTTGAGAGCGAGCTCGTCCAACAAGCTGAGCTGATCGACGCTGACCGCATCTGTCTCGGTGTTTACCAAGCCGCTGAGCGCCACTCCTAAGAGTCGAACCGATGGATAGACACCTCGATCGGAGGGGATGGCCCTCGTGAGGAGTGTCGGCAAGACGGCCGAAATGGCCTCTCGATGCCAAATTGGCTCCGAGACGGTGAGTGCCCTGGTCACTGTCTTGAAGTCTGGGAAGCGTACTTTGATACTTACGGTCCGTCCCGCAAGACCTAACGCAAAGAGATGGGACGACACCCGTTCTGTCATCTCGATGAGAACCGTCATCATGTCCAGCCTGTCGTTGAGGTTCGTTTGGAAGGTTTGCTCACAGCCGACGGATTTGCGCACACGGTTAGGTTGGACAGGACGCAGGTCGATCCCGTTGGCTATTTCACCAAACCAGAGGCCAAGTTTGCCGAAGTGGCTAACCAGTGTCTGCTGCGATGCATTACGGAGGTCAAGAACCGTATGGATCTCCAATTTGGCCAGCTTGTCTACGGTTGCTGGTCCGATGCCATGCAGCTTGCTCACGGGGAGGGGCGCTAGGAATGCTAAGCCACGCTCCGGCGGAATCACCATTAGCCCATTTGGTTTGCGCCAGTCGGAGGCGAGTTTTGCGAGTAATTTGTTATACGACACCCCCGCAGAGGCGGTGAGGCCGGTCTCGCGCTCGATGCGTGCACGGACATCCTTGGCGATTTGGACCGCTAGGAGCCCATCCGAGGTAGCCTTCGTCACGTCAAGAAATGCCTCGTCGAGCGAAAGGGGTTCCACGAGCGGGGTGTAGCTATGCAGAATCTCCATGACCTCTTGAGATGTGCGTCGGTAAACGTCCATTCGTGGACGGATAAATACCCCCTGAGGACAGAGTGACTTGGCTCGAGAAGCGGTCATGGCGGAATGGACACCGAAACGACGAGCTTCATAGCTGCAGGTCGCTACGACTCCGCGCCCTAGTGGATCTCCACCGACAATGACCGGTTTCCCCAGTAGTTCAGGGCGGTCTCTCTGCTCAACAGCGGCGAAAAAGGCATCCATGTCCACGTGAATAATCTTGCGAATGTGCGAGGTCGTTCCCTCAACTTCGCTTGGCAATTATGAACTCCTTGAGCATCGACGCCATGGGGTGAAACAACTCTGTTGAATTCTAACACCGTAGAAGAACGTGCGCTGACAGTGCGCTACCAGCAGGCGATTGACTCAGATCGTGGACTGAGGTGCGCACCGTGTCTTGGCGAGCGCGGGCACATGGTTCGAGCCTTGTCTGTGTGCTCCAAAGACATGAGGACCTGCCTCATCACGAGGTTGCGTGCACGAGCAAATAGGTTCCTGGATAGCTCGGGGAAAATGCGCTTGACAGGTACCTCTTATTCCTTCCCGGTATCGATTGATCGTTGACGACTCAGATGCCACCAGACATGGCTATCGATCGGGTGACGTTGCTTGTTTGCCAGACGACGGGACAGACTGGAAGTACTGGTTGGGCTTAGGACGCAAGCAATAATAACCTGAACAGTTATGGGGCAGGCTGCTGGTTCCGCGGTCTCAGTCGGTAGTTCCAT
>NZ_DAHXOI010000046.1 GCF_027364955.1 Ferrimicrobium sp. | reverse complement strand
CACCTATTCTACCAGCTCAGAGGGCACTTTCTTCAGTTTTGGGGAACTAATTCCCAGAGTCGGTCGGTGGTTCTAGGCTAAGGAACTGCTGGTTTGGTGCCGTCCAGTGCTGTGGTACACAGTGGACAAGGTCAACCTCGTGCTCCTCGTGATCGTGCGCGACTCCGAGGGGGTCATGCATGACGACTTCTTCTTCACCACCGACCTAGACGCTAACCCCGGCGAGGTGGCTTCGAACTACGCCGGGCGCTGGTCAATCGAGTGCGTGAACCGCGAGGTGAAGCAGTGCCTTGGGGCAGAGGACCCCCAGTGCTGGAAACGTGAGGGACCAGAACGAGCCGCGTCGTTATCGCTGTGGCTCTATGCAGCGATCTGGACCTGGTACATCCCGACATTTGGCACGAACACAACCTGGATCCCTCGGCCCTGGCATCCGAAGAAGGCTACGCCGAGCTTTCTCGATGCACTCGCTATGCTTCGACGGTCCCTGTGGTTGCAGCGAATTACACCAATGTCGGCTTTGAACCCACTCAACCCGAAAATCCTGGACGGCTTGCTTGATGTTCTAGCCACTGCATCGTAGATCAGGGACTTCCAAGCCCGCAGGTACACCGCAAGACTGGTTCAATAGTGCGAAACTCCACTCTCTGTAAGGGGTGGATTTCTGGCGGAAGCCAGGTTGCCCGAGCTCCCTAGGCACTGGGCATCAGGTCCGCTACTAGTCGAAGCGAATGATCAACAGTTGTCAGTGGAGGAGCTGGCTCGCTTGTTCTGCTTCGGTTGTGACTTGTTGGGGAAGAACCCAGCTGATGCTGAGCTGCTACGAGCCTGGCTTGCATTGTGGTTGGGAGGTTTACGACCCAAGGAGTCAGTTCCTCTCAGCTCTGAGCTGGTTCCGTTCTTCGGAGGACTGTTTGTGTATTCTCGCTAACTTTGCCACCCATTCTCGCTGAAACTTGCCACCTGTTATCGCTGAAATCTGCCACCCCCTAGGAGGGTGCGAGAGGGACTGGTTGTAGTGTATCGCTAATCGGTCAAAGGTCGCCTCCTTCTCGGTTGTTTTGATGATGTCATGGAGCCTCGTCCGCGGACTTGGCCACCTTGGATTTCTTCGTTCTCATGGATGCTCCGGTCATCGAGAGGATGTGCGCGTTGCACAAGAGACGATCGAGTACCGCATCAGAGATTGTCGGGTCCCCAAGCGCCTCGTGCCATGAATCGACCGGCAGTTGTGAGGTGACGATGGTTGACTTGCGCTCCGATCGATCCTCTAGAACTTCGAGTAGATCCGAGGCTTCGTTCCCCTTCAACACTGAGAGACCGAAGTCGTCGATGACGAGAATCTCAGCACGTGAAAGAGTCCCGAGTACCCTGAGGTATCTCCCGTCACCTCTCGCAAGAGCGAGATCGCTAAGGAGTGCCGGTGCCCTCCGGTACGCTGCACTATGACCCGATCGAATCCCAGCAAAGGCCAGTGCACACGCAAGGTAACTCTTACCTACCCCGGTTGGACCGGTGACCAGAATGTTCTGGTGTGCATCGACCCAGTGGGATGAGCTAAAGCTCATGATGGTAGAACGGTCAAGTCCTCTCGGAGTGCGAAAGTCGAGGTCCTCAAGACTCGCTTGATGCCTGAGCTTGGCAGCTCTCAGGCGGGTGGTGAGCCTCTTAGCCTCCCGGTCCATCGCCTCTCGGTCTACTAACATCCCAAAGCGCTCCTCAAAGCTGAGCTCGAGGTAGCCGACACTATCGAGCTGTTCACGAAGTGCGTCTGCCATCCCCCGTAACCCAAGGTCTGTCAGGGTTGTCATGGTCTGGTTGTTCAACATGCTGCGTTCTCCTTGTTGCTAGCTCCGCTCAAGAGCTCCTGGTAGTACTCGGCCCCTCTGATGTTTGCATGCTCAATCGGTGGCGGAGAAGCTGGTGGGTTAAGTTCGTGGGCATCGAGTCCGTTCTTGAGGATTGACACCACGCTCTTGTACAGGGGGCTATGGATCGCGATTGCTCTTGCGCACGCCGCCTCGACTCTGTCTTTGTCATAGATCTTCGATGCCAGGTTGAAGATGCCTCTGCACTGGTTAAAGCCCTGTTCTGGGTAGTGACGCTGTGCCATAATGCTCTCACAGACCACCTGGGTACTTGGTCCGATCGTCTCAGCCCAGGCAAGGATCCTTGCCGGAGTCCATGATGCCTGGGCTTGGTGACTCGAGGGCATGTGCTCGAAAACCGTCTGGTACTGGCCTTTCCTCTCACACCGCCGGTGACTCACTATGCGTACCCCGGCTGCGAAGATCTCCACGGTGCTCCTCGTGACCCGCACGTCAAGGGTCTGTCCGACCAGGTCATAGGGAACTTAAGTAGTAGCCGTCCTCAACCCGCACGTGATAGTTCATCTGGACCTTGAACCGCTTCCACTCCCCGTACTCATAGGCACTCACGGGTAGAGGATGCATCGCTGGCTTGTCGAGTGCCTCGAATACGCTCCTTCTTGTCCCCTCTCTCACCTGGAACTCTCTCGAATTCAGCTCCTCTAAGAGCTCATAGATTGCCTGGTTGAGCTCATAGAGGGAGAAGAACTTAGTGTGACGGAGCCTGGCGAGGATCTGGCGTTCAACGATCAAGACTCCTCCTTCAACCGCGGCCTTATCGTCGACTATCAACTGCTCGAGGGAGCAGCGATCCGCAACGATTCCGTATTACCCACCCATTCCACCCCAGGTGTGGTCAGGAGTATGAGTTAGTCGGCTTTGCTCACACCTGGGGTGAGTACCGAGTGTTCTTTCGCCTACCAGGTGACCTGCGCACCCAGTCAGTTCCTGCTGGTTGGACCGATGTTGAAGACCCAGATGCCTTTGTCACCTGTTCTGCGCAGCGATCACTGTTTAGACCCAAGGATCTGCTTGAACTCGCTGATCTCTTGGAGGTCCTAGAACATCAGAGTGTAAGGACGAATACGCCGAATGTGTAAAGGGGATTTCACCATTCGGGTCATAGATGGTCATTTAGAGTGCTTGGGAACTGCATTACTACCAGGTATTCTTGACTTTTACCAAATAGTGCGGCATAATAGACATTACAGTACTACCCTTCAGAAGGAGGTATCATGACAGAGGAGAACCAAGACCCCAAGGAGGAGTCCCTACGCAGAGCACGGGTGTTGAACCCAAGACCCGAGTCGGTTCGTGCACCTGAGTTCGTTGCTTCAGAGTTCTTTGATGCTCGGGATCTTCTTCAGGTGAAGTACGAGATGTTAAGGAAGGTCACACACGAGGGAGCTACCGTTAGCGAAGCAGCGAGCACCTTTGGCTTCTCAAGGCCCTCATTCTACGAGGCTCGGAGTGCCTACGAGGAGGGAGGGATCCCTGGACTCTTGCCCAAGAAACCAGGGCCCAAGCGCGCCCATAAGCTCTCCGAGGAGGTCATCGAAGGACTCATCTTGGCCAAGGAGGCCAATCCATCGCTCTCATCAGCGGACCTCGCTCAACTTGCTAGGGACGAACTCGGCCTTCAGGTACACCCGCGAAGTGTTGAACGAGCGCTTGCGCGCTACCCAAAAGACCACCAGGAGCCGACCCTATGAGTACTCGACCCCAAGATGAGTTCTCATCTGCCTATGAGTGCTTGCGCGCAAAGGTGACCAAGGTAGCGTCCTCTGGGGCACCACTTGGTCTCAATCTGTTTCTTCACCAGGGTCTTGACACCTGGATGCGGACGCTACCCGCATCTGGGTTGGAACCCCACTCACTTGGGTCAGTGACCAACCGCGACCATGAGGTGGGAGACAACCTTGAGCTCGTACACGTGCTAGCTGCGATGGCTCTTGCAAACACCCGTCACCTGGAGGCCTCATGAACCTCGAGGCTACATCAAAGATCACCACATCGCATCTCTCTCGAGCTGCCTACCTCTATGTCCGTCAGTCAACACTACGCCAGGTGATGGAGAACACCGAGTCAACCAAGCGTCAGTATGCCTTGCGTGAACGAGCGATCCAGATGGGATGGCAACCAGACCAGGTCGTGGTCATCGACTCCGATCTTGGACGCTCAGGGGCCGACTCGGATCGCGTTGGCTTTCAACGCATGGTCGCAGCCGTTGGCATGGGCGAGGTCGGAGTCGTCATCGGACTCGAGGTGTCTCGTCTTGCCCGTAGCTCCTCAGATTGGCACCGCCTCTTGGAGATCTGTGCTCTTAGCGATACGCTGATCCTTGACGAGGACGGCCTCTATGACCCCGCTCACTTTAACGACCGATTGGTCCTTGGCATGAAGGGAACCATGTCAGAGGCTGAACTCCATGTCATCCGGTCTCGATTGATCGGCGGCCAACAGGCAAAGGCGCGTCGCGGTGAACTCAAACTTCATCTACCAATCGGTCTCGTCTATGACGCTACTGATAGGGTAGTTCTTGACCCGGACCTCTCGATCCAGGAGGCCGTTCGGGAGTTCTTCGCGACCTTTGTAAGGACGGGATCCGCAACGGCAACGGTACGCAGCTTTCATCAGCGAGGTCTCCTCTTCCCTCGTCGACTCTCCACCGGTGAGCTTGCCTGGGGATCACTGGTGCACCATCGGGCCCTACAGATCCTGAAGAACCCCTGCTATACGGGTGCTTATGTCTATGGGCGCACCAAGATGACAAAGACGCTCCCTGACCTAAAGTCCAGACAACGATCTCTACCAAGAGACCAGTGGCAGACCCTCATTCTTGACCAACACCCTGGCTACATCACCTGGGCCGAGTACGAGGCAAACATCGCCAAGCTCAAAGCCAACGCAGCCGCCTACGGGCTAGATCGTAAGGCTGGCCCACCCAGGGAAGGACCAGCTCTCCTTCAGGGACTCGTTATCTGTGGACGCTGTGGTATGAGAATGACGGTCAGCTACCACACTCGACACGGTGAATTGGTACCCTCGTATCGCTGTCAGCGCAAGGGCATCGAAGATGCAGAGCCAATCTGTCAATCCATCAACGGTGCTGAGATCGATCGCAGTATTGGGGAACTACTGGTGGCCTCGGTGACTCCGCTCGCGCTGGCGGTCACTCTTCAGGTGCAGGACGAACTCGCAAGTCAGGCGGCCGACACTGACCGTGTGCGTCACCAACAGGTAGAGCGTGCCCGTTATGAGGCCGAACTTGCACAGCGTCGTTATCTCCATGTCGATCCAGGGAACCGTCTTGTCGCTGCTACCTTGGAGGCCGAGTGGAATGCAAAGCTCAATGCCCTTGTACAGGCCCAAGATGACTACGAGCGTCAGCGGGAGGCCGATGTAGTCTTCGATGAGGCAAAGCGGGGGCGCATCCTTGGATTAGCCACCGACTTTCCCCGACTCTTCAATGACCCAGAGACCCCTAAACAGCTGCGCAAACGCATGGTACGACTCCTCATTGAGGATGTGACCCTCCTAAAGGAGGATGAGGTCAGCCTCAATGTCCGCTTTCGTGGTGGCGGGACCAAGAGCCTCACTATTGCCCGCCCTAAGTCCGTGGCCGAACTCGCCAAGCTCGATCCAGCTATCGTGAGTGAGGTTGACAGACTCATGGAGGACAACACTGACGCAGAGATCGCTAGCGCACTCAATGCCCGCGGCTATCAGCCACCCGTTGGGGCCCAGTTCACTGTCTTTATCATCGCCAAGATCCGCATCGCCTATGGACTCGAATCTCGCTTTCACCGTCTCCGCAACAAAGGGATGCTGACCCTTGATGAGATGGCGAAAGCCCTTGGCGTACATCCAAGTACCGTGAACAAGCGTGCAAGACGCGGTTGGCTTGTCTCGGTGGTCTATAACGGCCACCAACGGCTCTATGCACCCTTACCACCTGAGGAACCAACGATCCCTTGTGCACGGTGTCAAAAACCCACTCCAGAGCGCACGCGAGGTCAACGACGCAGGTACTGCAGTGCCACCTGTCGGACGAGTGACTACGCTGCTAGGCGGAGAGAATCTGGATGGGTCCGACCCAGCAGAGGCAAGAGATAACCGAACTTATGAGCTGTTCCATTACGGGTTCCTTACCGATCTATCAGGAGGTGTAGTCAGTTGTCCAAGCTTTATCCTTTGGCCGATAGGGGCGAGTAGCCGCGGGCTCGATTGCATAATGGGTGCAGAACTCGGTAAAGGTTGCGTTGTAGATGAGCTCGTCACGGGTGTGCTTGGTAACCGCACTCCGGAGATTATCGGGGATGATCTTGACGGGAAGCCCACCGAAGAACTCCAAAGCATCCATGATGGCAAAGAGGAAGTCATCGATGCGCTGGGACTCATAGACTCCCGCGAAGGTATAGCCCGAGTAGGCCAGGGCGGCGACAAAGACCTGGGCGTAGAAAGCGATCTGGCCAGTGGCTCGGTCCCAGATGGGAACAGTGTCACCCGCATAGTCGACCATGAGAGCGCTGCCCAACTCATGGACCAACAACATGGTGAGCTCTCCTTGGTCCATTACTCGAGCAAGCTTTCGACAGAACTCAGAATATGAGTACGAATTCTCACCATTGATCTGGCAGTACTCCTCCCATAGGAGCTCTCGGGTGAGATGCGGGGTATCCCTCAACTCCTTAGCGAGTGTCTCGTAGTCGGGGGCTACCTTCGTGCTGGTTCTTCCGGCCCTCGTCGGATAGAGAACCGCCAAGAGGCTCGAGTCCTTTGACAACTCCTCCTCGGTGATGGTGACCTCGGCTAACTTCTTGCGTAGTCTGGTGACTGACTGATGCGATACTCCAGTGGCGGCCTCGACGGTGCGGGCTGAGGCATCTGGGTGTCGATCGAGGTAGCCAATAACTTTTCGGATCTGATCTGGTTGCAATGTCCAACTTCCTTTTCTTGTCTTGTTTTTCATCTCTGTTTACCTCCCTCTAGGAAACGATGTCCTAGAGTTTCGGCAGCTTCCCCTCGCTGGTCCAGAGTTACGCGAACTCCTGGTCCAGAGTTTGGCGAACTCCTGGTCCAAAGATGCACGAATCGTTGGTCCAGAGTGACGCGAATCGTTGGTCCAGAGTTTGGCGAACTCCTGGTCCAAAGATGCACGAATCGTTGGTCCAGAGATATAAGAAAAGTCACTTTGACAACAAAGAGTACCAGACATGAGCAGTTGGATCAACCCGCAGCACCCTCAGAGCCAGGGAAAGAATTCAGTCATGCTGGACTGAGATTTCGGCCGTTGATGAGGCCGAGTCCTGTGGCCACTGGCAAAGTAATGCCTAGTTTGGTGCCCGGGGTAAGTAAGCAGACACTTCCTCCTCCGATGGCCCAGCACCTGGGATACCTCCTGGCGCCGCGTCAGGTTTCAAAGAGATTATATACATAAACTCCCTGACAGCGAGAAGTAGTGAGATTTCAGGTAAGCCAGATCCTCGCCAGGCTCCGTCACGAGAAGTTCTTCTCCCTCTATGAGCTCAATCAGGCAATCTATGAGCTCTTAGAGGAGCTGAACTCGAGAGAGTTCCAAGCAAGGGAGGGGACAAGAAGGAGCGTATTCGAAGCACTCGACAAGCCAGCGATGCATCCGCTACCCGTGAGTGCCTATGAGTACGGGGAGTGGAAGCGGTTCAAGGTCCAGATGAACTATCACGTGCGGGTTGAGGA
>NZ_DAHXOI010000045.1 GCF_027364955.1 Ferrimicrobium sp. | reverse complement strand
GCCAACATCTCTGCCTTCTCGCCCTCATTGATTTATTTTTTTAGCCGCGCACACACTGATACTGAGACCTAGGGCAATGAGGATCCTAAAGGTGCGGTTACGCTTCACGATCCCTCAAGTAGAGCGTTAGGGTCGTTTGAGTAAGTATTAATTTATGCCGATGACTGTCTGTGGGGTTGCGGTTCCGGTGTTGCCGTGTTAGTCTGTGCGAAGGCTATTTCGGTCTTGTCCCGCAGTGGACCACCGCCGAGTATCTGGAGGGTTTGTAGATGAGAAACCGGCTCAGGCGCAGCGCCTGGCAGGCGATCGGAGGTGCGGCAGTAGCTGTCGTACTCATCTCGGTGTCGAGTTCTTCGGAGGTGCATCCCCAGCTCACGAGCTCTGTTCAGTCAATGAAACAGGAAGCGAATTCGCTCACACAGAGGATCGCAGCACTCAACGCGCAGGTTCAATCGATCAGTTCACACTACGCGTCGGTCGAGGCCCAGATCCAACAGCTGCAAGCGAAGGAAAGCTCCGTAGAGACGGCGATCGCTCAGAAACAGTCTGAATTGAAAAAACTTCATGGAGAAATTGTCTCAGAAGCTGTTTCACTCTTTGCGCAGGCTGGTACCGACTCTCAGGTCCTAAGCGTTCTACAGGACAACCCAAACTCATCTGCGGTTGCGCAGGAGGACATCTCGACCGCATCATCCACCCAGGAAGAGGCGGTCAATGCCTATGAAGCGGTGCAACAGCAACTCGCGAATCAGCAATCGCAGTTACAGGCAGATCAGTCACAACAGGCATCGTTACTGAACTTGTTAAGTGCCCAAGAGGCTAAAGCCCAATCGGCACAGCAGCAAGCGTCGACAGAGCTGTCGAGTGTGAATGCTCAGATCCAGCAGATGGTTGCAGCCCAACTCGCTGCCGAAGAGCAAGCTCGTCAGGCCCAGATCGAACAGCAACAGATAGCTGCCGAACAAGCAGCGGCGGCACAACAGGCAGCGGCCGCGCAGGCTGCACAACAAGCGGCAGCCAGTCAGTCACAGGGCCAAGGCTCGCCGAGTCCATCGCCGACATCAGTCGCTCCCTCGCCAGCCGCAGTAGCGCCCAGTGGCTATGCCAATCCGATTCGGTCCATCGGTGATCTTCAAGTATGGAGAATTGATCAAGGCGTAGACTATAACGGTTACGGTCCGATCTATGCGATCGGAGATGGGGTAGTCCTCTCAACTTTTAACGGTGGGTGGCCGGGAGGCACATTTATCACCTACCGGCTCACCAATGGACCAGCGGCAGGCCTCGTGGTCTACGCTGCCGAGGATATCAACCCTGACGTCAGTGTTGGGCAGTCCGTTACACCGAATACCGTCATCGGAACACTCTACAATGGTCCTGACGGCATCGAGACAGGTTGGGCCGATGGTGGAGCCCTTGGAGAGACGATGGCGATGAGTTATGGCCAGTTCTACGGCTCAAACTCGACGGCGTTTGGTTCCAACTTCTCACAGCTCTTATCCTCGCTTGGTGCGCCTGGAGGGGTGCTGCAGAATAGCCCCACAGGGTCGGTCCCAGGGAACTGGCCGCAATGGTAGCTGACCGCTAACAACACTTCCACGATCGCTCGTCTGCAAGGTTGGCGGTGTCTCGTAGTCTCTCTGTTCCAGACGCATACGGTCCGGTTCCATAGGTGAACCTACTGGGTCTGCATGAAGCGGACCGCCTCAGATGTGAGCTGGTAAAGCAATTGCCAGTTTCCCGGCAGTTGCATTGCTAAATTGCTAGTTAGGGTAGACGTGGTCCGCTGGGACCGTACCGATGAATACTTTCAGGTAAAAACTGGCCAATACGCAGGAACTTTTCTAACAGGTGGGTACTGCCAACTCTTACACCCCTCGAGTCGCCAGGATACTTCCTCGAAACGGTTTAGGCTTCAGCGTCATCAATCGTGTGAGCCAGCAGCCACTTCGAACCGGAGATTGGGCCTCCAGCGTATTTGGTGAGCCAATCCAGGATTCATCTCCATTAATTACTAGGCTGGGCAAGACAAGGAGGGGCCGATGATCACCTTTGCTAGAAGGAATCGGCTGCTCTTGGCGTTCGTTGTGGCTACTGGTGTTCTGGCCGATGCTACTGTTCTCCTGCGGAGCTTCTTCCACAGCGAATCCGCACCTTGACTCGACGGACTATCCAAACGAACAAGGGGTCAGGGTCAACACTGTTCGAGAACCTATCTGGCGGTTTGTCAGAGACGACCTTGTCGTGTCTGTCAACGGGGGTATTACCTGGTCGTCCAAGCAGTTGCCAGTCGGGATGTCTTCCATGCGGACTGCAGTTACCGTCACGAGACGAGGAGTACTGCTTGCCTTCACGAGCGCTGGAGATACCCTCTCCGTGGCGCGAGCCATCGACGCCACAGCTCCTTGGGTGCAGTCTTTGGTGCCAATCAAGTGGCCCCAAGGTGTCGCACTTGGTCCGACTTACGATCCCAATATGGTCACCGTAACCAATGATCTCGCCACCGGGGCGACAGCGGTCTCTGTCAATGAAGGAGGGGCACAAACCGGTAACGTCCCAGCACTGTTTGTCTCAACTCACCAGGGAACCTCCTTCACCCAACTACCAGTACCTACAAGGTACGGCAACTATCAGGTGGCGATGATCTCGCCGTCGACAGGGATCGTCGTCGGAGGCGACGAGAGCCAGGGAGTGTGGTTCACCTCGAATGCAGGAATCGCGAGGAAGGCAGTCTCTCTTCCTGGGCTTGTGACTGGTCCGGCCGTCAGCTTCTTTGGTCCGACGGCGTTTGGTGATGTGGTCTACCTACCCGTTACAATCGGCACTGGCCCTGGTGCGCAAGCGACGCTATACGCAAGCACAGACGGAGGCTCTTCCTTCACTAAAGTGTTGACCGAGGCACGGACCCCCGGAGGGGTCGTGGCCGTCAACGGTCCAAACGTCTGGTGGTTTCTCGGTCCTCATCGCATCATGGAGTCTTCCGACGGTGGTAACTTCTGGAAGGGTATCACCGCGCTGCGTCTCGCGGGTTCGGTGGCCTCAGCCCAGCTCATCTCCCGGACGGATGCGGTAGTCATGACGATCGATAGCAGTTGCACTCGCTTCAAGTCGGGATGCTACAACTCTGCGTTTCAGCAAGCGACGAACGACGGTGGAGCGACGTGGTATCAGTCCACCTTCGAACCCACAAAACGTGAGTAGCTATAAAGATCCGCTCCCATGGCCAAGCACCAGTGGGTTGAGGTGTTCGTAGCCATTTGACGATGACGTCCAACAACCCGTCCTGATAGAGTCGGTAGTGTCCGCTCGCATCAATCAGAGCAATGCTGATCTTATCGAGATCGAGGGCCCAAGTTCAGCTCGCTGAGTATTCTCTCTGCAGGATTCGCCTTGTTTTGCGTTACTTATGCCTGCCCCATCTCTCCACGCACTAGCGGTAAATTCCTGGCCGACACTCTTGTACTGCTGACCAATCAATGCAACAATCTGCACTAGAATAGCTCGTTCCATTGAGCCCTTCCCCTTACGTGCTGACACCTTTGCCCAGACCTAACTCTTCTAGAAGCCTTGAGGTTGGTAAACGTGGACAACTAGCTGATCTGCACATGTGGGAGGCACACTATGCACCAGCAGATGCGGAGGGCGTACCCTGTGCCTCGAGCGCACTGATGAAGGTCTTCGCATTAATGATGCCACTCGTCGGAGCACTCACAGTTGGGAAGGTCTTGCCGTACTGTGAGAGGTCCACCTGAATGGAATATGACGCGGGAGCATTGTTGCCGGGTGCTCCCGGTTGAGGTTCCGAAATATCCATCGATATGGTGTACTGTCGTAGCAGTTGGTTGCTGCCGATCCAGAATTTCACCATGATCGGGCCATCGAAATTGACCTGATTCAGCACCTGTGCTAACGACTTGCTAGCGCTTTTCGCGGCCGCTTCCTGGAGAAATTGGCGAGGATTGATACTTGCTGAGTACTCGGTGGTGGTGTGACCGTCCACTGTCGCCGGACCCACCTTGGTAACCGTGACGTGAGTACGGTTCGCGAAATTAGCCAAGACTGACGTAGGGTCGGTGGAGTTGACTTGTGCTAAGGGGCTTGTGAGTAACGCGGGTGGGTGGGCGAGGGATGCTTGAATCCACTTGGCACCGCTCAGTGTCGTTAAACCTAGTTCGTTACTCGGAATACCGAAATAGACCGTGGAACCAACGACGAGCTCCGAGGAGTCGATGAGCCCAACGCTAAAGGTCGAATGGCTCTGGTTGGTGAGCTTGGCATCGATGCTGACCGGGTTCGTTCCGGTTTGGTAGACGTAACCCTTGGTCTGACTGGTGCCAGATCCTCCATCGGTCGATATCGTTTCCACCGTGTCGATCGCAAAAGAACGCTGTTGCCGTGTCATCCGATAGGCTGACAGAAGCGCCTGTTGATTACCGAGCTGGATCGCTGATCCCGATGCGCTCGAAGCTCCACAAGCGGCAAGCAACGTACCCGTGAGAACGATGGGAACCAACAACTTGCTGGTCAACGATAATGTTTTGACCACCTTTAACATCTCGTGCCTCCGTCTAGACTACTATTCATATTCTAACACCGCAACCGTGATGGAGATAGGACACTTCGCAAAGTCGTAGCAGTACTTGACAAAGAGTCGCCTGGCACAGCCTGAGATGTCACTGAGCCTGGTTTCGGTGTTTTTCTCAACCTATAGCTCGCTTCAAACCTGCTTGCCGTTGCCCCAGAACACCCAGAACACCCGGAAAAACTGAACGATGCGCGCATGCGCAGTATTCTCCCAATCCAGTTGAAGCAGAGACTGTCCCTCTAGGAGGGACTCGAACTCGACCTGCGTGTTAAGGTTCTGAAATGGATAAACGACCTCGTAGTTGCGTTTCGCTCGGTACGAAGAGAACGATCGAAATGGCGCGGCGTTCTCCAAGGACAGCCTGACAAGTTCTCGTACCTGTTCGCGATCTGCTAGCTCTTGTGGTGATGACCGGTACTCGAGTCTGACGAACTTGTCGACTATAATCTGCCACGTCACCTGGACAGTGACAGGTATATTAAGAACTTGCAAAACATACGTGCAAACGACAGGTGTATTGAGATTTGCGCCAACTTAATTGATATAGGACATATCCAGTGTCAATAGAGTTGGCAGTTCCTCAACTCTCCCAACAGGGATAATGCCATCGTTAATGAGACGCCTGGAAGCCTATTCTCACTATAGTTGGCACCAAGAGACCGAACATCGTGCACAATGTCAGTCATTCTGGCCATTTCGGACAAGGTCAATAAGAGTGCAAGACTTCCTAACCGCAAGGCCGTCTGGTTCCGCAGCGAGCGAGGTTTTCTGACAGCCTCGTGAGAACGCTGTCATCCGGGTCTGAGGAGTCGGGCAAACCACTGAGATCTGATCATCTTCGCATTCTGATTTGCAGACCAGTGCCCGTCATTGCGGATTCTCGTTGGCCGTTCAAGTTGGATCTCGTGCCTAACACGCTACGCCGTCAGGCGTTTCATCGCGCAGTGCGTGCTCACATCGTCGACATGGCGTTCCCGAATACTTCCACCGCCTCACTAAGCGCGGCGGTGCCTCACGGAATACAGCAGGGCCGCACCGCTCCCAAGAACTACAAGTGCGGCTCCTGCAACCTCGAAGGGCACTGCAGCGGTTGTCGACGAGGGTCGACTTTGGGACCCCAAAGCAACGGCTAGAACCGAATGACTACCAGTCATATATAACGTGTCGTTACTGGGGTCGGCAGTGAACTCGACACCACTTGACCAGGCGGGGATACGGCGAGTGACCTTACCAGTCGCACCGTTGATAGCGACGATTGATCGGTGATCATTCACGTATATCTCATTGGTGTCAGCATCCACTTGAATGTCGACAATATTTGTATCACCATCCCCGACATCAAATGTATGCTCTACCCTGCCGGTAGCGCCATCGATGGCGAGTACTGTATTGGCGTTCGCCTTGCCATAATACGCATCGTATCCATCGTGACTGGCAAAATACACCATATTAGTCTTCGAGTTGACGGCGAGGGCCCAAATCCCGACCCTCACAGGGATCACCTTGATCACCTTGTCAGTCGCTCCATCGATCACCACAAGGCCCTTTGAGTCGGATGCGTACACCGTGTTCGTGTCCGGATTTACGGCAAGAACCCCCGGATAGGCACCCACGTCCAGCGTACCGACAACCTTGCCAGTTGCTCCATCAACCGCTGACAACCACCACTTAGTTGCTGGCGCAGAATGAACCCCCTCAACAAACACCGTATCCGTCGCAGAATCGACGGTAAGGGACGTCGGGTAGAGGCCGACTCTCTCCACTGCAATCGGGAAGGTCTTCGCCCATACGACACCAGGATCCAAAAGTGGCAGTGCTATCACGCCAAGCAAGAGCACTCCGAAGAGCCAACGGATTCCGATCAGTCTCACGTTTTCACCTTTGTGAAGTTTCACGCTATCCTCTTTCCGGCAAAGACCATAGTACTAGCAACAGAGAATACAATCGTTAACCGCAGATAGAAGTGGTCTTAAGGGAAGCTCAATACAGATCGTACGAAAATTGATCGTTAACATTGTAGTAGATTGTGAAGCTAGGGAAGGTGTGATATTCCTTGTGAAAATTCTGCAAGTCAACCGTAAGATGTGAACTGTAGTTCAGACAAGCAAGATCGAGATTATTATTATCCGGCGGTAGGTATTGGCAAGAGGAAGTAGATACGAAGCCAAACCCACCTTTACTGTGAACATAGGCTACCCACGCCGACGAAAAGGAGACGGCACCCGAACCGCCTCCGCCTCCGCCTCCGACAGTCCCCCCAGGCTGCGCCTGGACCACTGGAGACTCGTTAGCCGTCAACCCAATTCCAGTGCCTAAGCTAGCGAGCCCGAGACTCAAGGCTACGACCGCCCCCCCCGAACCATGTTCCGTACTTTCATCATTACTCCTTTTGGTAATACTCGCTACCAGAGTTATCGTCTGGTACACTTCAAAACCTAACACATGATGGCGACGATTGCACGGCATTTTGAGGTATTCCCGAAAGATTATCATCTAGCAGGGAGTTTGGCAGAGTGCTTGTGGGAGTGCTTGTTCGTGACAGGAAGTGGTATTCGGGTGAGCAGGTGATTTGGACATCGTAAGGGTTCTGGACTCTAGGTTCGTGATCGACGATCTCAACATTGCCGGCAACCCAAGGTGCTTGTTGCGATCGTTGATCTGATTGAGGCGGGTGAAACGATGAAGAAGTAGCCGAAGGGGCGCAAACAATTAGCGCTGCGCAATGAAGGACTCTGCGCAATTCAAGGCGACTCGTGGTGCAAGTTGTCAGAGAGGGTCTTGAGCCTTCCGATGAGCTGGGCTCGCCCCAGAGCCGACACTCCTGGGAACTTGAGCGACTCGATGACGTGGTATCGCTTGGACTTGACAGAGTGATCTACCGAGATTGCTCGTAGGAATTGCTCCAGGGAAAGCAGATCAACGAATTCGACTGTCTCCGGATAGAGGCAGATCGGAAGAGAGCCCGTGTTCAACTGCTCGGCTCTCGTTGCCAGCTGCTCCTCCGTCAGTGAAACCAAGGCGAGTTGTTCAGCTAAGCGGTACTTTGTGGTGTCGAGAATATTTTCCCGGCCATCGGCAAGGAGTGACCTGAGATGGAGTTCCGCGCCGATGACCTCGGGAAGCGGTTGAAATTTTGTCACCTCAGTGTCGCGGAGCCAGTAGGCGTGCTTGGTACAGACATAGCCCGATAGTGGATCGCGAACCCTCACCTGTTCGCCCCCACTGCATCTCGGACACATTGGGCGCTCAATCGCTGCATTGGCCACGGTGTCGATCACCCGGCCGTCTAGGTCTCCAAGGAACTCGAGGTATCTCACGTACGTCACTGGGTACCTAATTGAAAAGTTTCCCTCGTTAGACGACAATCCAGATCCCGAACGCAGGTCCTTCTTTGTCAAGTGGTTAGCCGCGGCCAAGCGGAGCTCGTAGGAGAGTGGAGTCTCATGGCGAAAGTACTTCACTCGAACGGGAAGCGGGCGGGGTCTTGGTTGCCAGAGATCACTTGACACCTCACGTTGGGATATCGATCCATGGCCCTGGATTTCCCCTGCTTGAATCCCGTGACCAGCGCGCCTAGGCTGCACGGCCAAAGACACGCGCTAGGTCGGCAACACAGACTCGTTCCTTGCCAGAAATGACCGCAGTAATTGCGGCACTGACTAAGAGCTCCTTCAGGGTTCCGATTGAGTTCGGCAAGGGGTAGGTGCCGATAGTGGGGGAGAGTGGTATCTTAAATATCTTCTCAGCATCAGCGGCAAGTGAGCCGGGCTCGTGCTCGATGAGGACTCCGAGCAGGTGTGATTCAAACGTTGCCTAAACCACCCCGGGTTTACTGGAGACTCCTACTCTTGAGAGGATGGAGTTACTATGGCACAGGTGAAGCGTTACT
>NZ_DAHXOI010000044.1 GCF_027364955.1 Ferrimicrobium sp. | reverse complement strand
ACGCCCGCGTTCGACGAGGTCGAAGACTGGCTGCTACTCGATGTACTGCTTGAGCTCGAGGAGCCACAAGCAGCAAGGATCGCACCTCCAAGGCTAACTGTCGCCAGTATTGTCAAGGCTTTCCAACTTCTATTGGCCCCAACTATCATTGACGTACCCCTTTTACTTTCCATACCCATGGCCCCTTTCAGCATGATTGATCTTCCACCGTTCTCTACTACCGACCACGTCAACCCCTAAGCATCATGGCCGTTTTCTTGCTGTCACCGACCAGCGTGGCTTCGACCAGCTCATACCATACCGAAGCAATGGTTAAGACCCATGAAACCCCTGATCACCTCGCTTGCCTTTCCTCGGCGCTGCCCATGCTGAAGCCTTTCAAACTTCTCAATATGGGCAAGGTCAGAACATCAATGCAACCCACCGCTCGATAGGAGTCGCTCCCTAATCCTCTGATCATTCGCAACATCAACAATTGTCCAAGCCATCGCCAGTCCACCATCCAGCAGCGCTCTATCAGCAGAGGGCCCGGCGCAATGAGCCGCAAATTCTGGCTGATGATTCACTGAGTCACCACAGTCGATCCCCAACATGGGGTGGATGGCGGGGATTCTCATGGAGATGTTGGCCATATCAGTCGATCCACCCATCGGTCTCTCTCCCTCACCGAATGGGGCAAACACTCGACCAAGACTCTCAGCATTCTGACGATAAAACCTCGCTAGATCCTCATCAGTAACGAACTCCGAGTACGGTGGTGACTGTTCCGTGATACGAAGCTCGGCGCCTGAACCCACGGCTCCGGCCTCAAAGCACCGCTCAATTTTGGGGCGTACCTCCTCAAGGCTCGCGAGTGTAGTACTGCGGATGTAATAACTCGCAGCGGTCCGACCAGGTATCACGTTCGGAGCCTCACCTCCGTGGGTCGTGATTCCATGAACCTGACAGTTGGTCGGGAGCTGTTGTCGAAGGAGAGCAATCGCGACCTGAGCGATCGCTAATGCGTCACCAGCATTGATACCCTTCTCCGGTGCGGCCGAAGCGTGAGCGGTCTTGCCCAAATACTCAACCTGCAGATGTGCCACCGCCAGCGCTCGCATAGCGACGTCCTCACGAGGCGATGGGTGCACCATCATCGCCGCATGCACTCCTTCAAACACCCCTGCATCCAACATCAGGATTTTGCCCCCGCCACCCTCCTCTGCAGGGGTGCCCATGACCTTGAGCGTGATACCCAAATCATCAACCAGCGGTGCAAGCGACAGTGCGGCGGTGACTGCGGCCGACGCTATCACATTATGACCACAAGCATGACCAACGTCTGGGAGGGCATCATATTCTGCACAAACCGCGACCACGAACTCACCCGAGCCAATCGTCGCCTCAAAAGCAGTTGGTAAATCCGCCACGCCTCGCTTGACAGCAAAGCCGCCCGACTCCAACGCCTCGCCTACCCATCTCGACGCCAGTTGTTCTTGGAACCCTAGCTCAGGATGTGCATGAATCCGATGACTCAATGCCACCATGTCCTCAGCCAATGCTCGCTGGTTCGCCTGGACCGTGCTCTTAGTCTCAGGCATCTTTGACCATCCGTTGTTGTCCGACCGACACAAGAACTCCATCCTTGTAGACAGCAGACACATTCTCCTTGAGCCGAGAAAAATCGAACGGGTCTCCATCGACCACTACCAAGTCGGCTCGTTTGCCGGGCTCAACGGTGCCAAGCTCGCCCTCGAGGCCCATCAGTTGCGCCGCGCTATGCGTAGTCGCAACCAACACACTTGCAGGATCCATGCCTCCCGCCTCCATTAACGCCAACTCTCGCAAGTTGGTACCATGAGCGCCTACCCCACTGTCTGTTCCCATGGCAATCTTGACACCAGCCTTTACAGCCCTCGCAAACGAATCCTGGTGCACCAGGAGTAGCTCTCGTGCCTTGGCGATGACGGCTGGCTGCAGCGAGGCACCCTGATCAAAACTCTCCACGACCGATATCGGAGCGATGAGTGTCGGAACCAGCCAGGTTCCCTTGGCGAGCATCATCTCAATCGCTTCGTCATCAAGATATACACCATGCTCGATAGATCGAATGCCTGCCCTGATCGCAGCCTTAATCCCATCACTCGCTTGGGCATGGGCCATGACAAAGATTCCTGCCGCGTTCGCCTCCGCAACAAGCACCTGGAGTTCATCATCCCGAAAGTGTCCGTGACGGGGATTGTCGCGAGGGGACAGGACTCCACCCGACGTAAAGACCTTAATCACATTCCCACCGGAGCGGATGATTTCTCGAACCTTCTTACGCATCTCTTCTGGTCCATCCACAATTCCAGAAGGCCTTCCAGGATAGGAGACCTTACCATCGAGGTTGATCCCTGAAGGCAGCCACCCATCCCCGTGGCCTCCAGTTTGACTAATGGCAGTCACAGATATCTGCATCCTCGGACCAGCGATCAAACCATCTTCCACCGCCTGTTGCACGCCAAGGTCGGCTCCAGATGCATCCCTTATCGTGGTGATTCCAAGATCGAGTGTAGCCTTGAGATTCGCCTCCGCTTCGTAGAACTGATAGGAAAATGGCCGGGTTAACCTTCGCATCGTATCTACACCGGAGCTGGTCACATGGACATGGCAGTCAAATAGACCGGGCAACAACGCCTTCCCGGTGCAATCGACTACCTGGTCTCCGTCTAGGCCGTTACCAACCTCAATAATCTTCCCATCCTCAACAACCACATCTGCTGGTGCCTTACCAGAGCCCGTTCCGTCAAAGAGTTGACCACCTTGAAACAGCGTTCTCATCATAACTCACTTTTCCCTTCATTGTTTGTGAACTTACCTACTGCTTGCTATGAACGAAAGAAGACTTTGAGCAGTCTGTGACCCGTAAGCGCTCAACCTCCCAATACCCGCGCCTCGGTCACAGACTCCGCCACCGGCTCCCTCAAGGGGAAGTGACAGGCCGCCTCGTGTCCGATGCCGAAGGACCGCAACGGGGGTTCAACTTCAGCACAGATGTCCTGCGCGTACTCGCACCGCGTTCTGAACCTACAGCCCGAAGGAGGATTAATGGCAGAGGGGAGCTCGCCGGTAACACTCGTCATTCGATGCGCACGAGCTGCCTCAGGATCTGGTAACGGTATCGATCGTAACAGTCCTTGCGTGTAGGGGTGGGCTGGCCCGTCATAGAGGCTTGCCGTCTGTCCAATCTCGACGATCTTCCCGAGATACATGACCGCAACGCGATCAGCCATGTATCGCACCACCGACAGGTCGTGCGATATCACCACGTAGGTGAGACCGTGGAGCTCCTGGAGTTGGCACATCAGATTGATGACCTGAGAACGAATCGAGACATCCAATGCCGATACGGGTTCGTCGGCAACAAGGATCCTTGGATTGAGGGACAACGCTCTTGCAAGACCAATTCTTTGACGCTGTCCACCAGAGAACTCGTGGGGATAGCGATCGATGAGACTCAGAGAGAGCCCAACCTCTCCCATCAGCTCCCGTACTCGAGCCTGGCGCTCCGACGACGAGCCCACATGTTGCAGCCGCATGGGCTCTTCGATGATTGCCCCCACCCGCATCCGCGGGTCCAACGAGGAGTAGGGGTCTTGGAACATCAGCTGAAGATCACGTCTAGAACTGCGGAAACCCTTTCCCTTTGAACCCACCAACTCCTTTCCTAAGAACCTCACACTGCCCCCGGTTGGCGTCTCAAGACCGGCGACCAGCCTTCCAAGGGTGGTCTTCCCGCAGCCTGATTCGCCAACCACCCCAAGGGTCTCCCCAGCGGCGACTTCAAACGAGACACCAGAGACTGCCTTCAGCGTCGATCCACTCTTGCGGCCCAGTCGGATGCTCGACGTGACTTTGAACTCCTTGACGAGATCACACACTTCCAGGAGCTCTGCCCTGGTCGACTCCGACGAATTCCGCGAACTAAATTCAACCCGGTTCCCCGTCGAAACAACGTCGGTTGCCTCGCGGACTTCTACCAGGCGATTGGAGGTGCTTGGGAAAAAGCAGGCAACAGACCGAGTGTCGTCCTGGCGCTCCAATACAGGGTCGTTGGTTCGACATTCGTCCTTGGCATACCTGCAGCGGGGCGCAAACCGACACCCACTAGGTGGATTCGACAGATCTGGAGGTAACCCCCCAATCGCGAACAACCGACGCGAACGATCACTCTGAAGATCAGGTAACGATGCTAACAGCGCCTCCGTATATGGGTGCATCGGCTGGCGAAACAAACCCTCTGTTGGTCCCTCCTCGACGACCCTCCCTGCATACATCACGGAAACACGGTCTGCACGTCCCGCCACGACCCCCATGTCATGAGTGATCAGAATCACACCCAACTGCAACTGCTCGCGAAGCTGGTCGAGAAGGTCAAGGATTTGTGCCTGAATAGTGACGTCAAGAGCAGTCGTGGGTTCGTCAGCGATCAACAACTTTGGTTGACACGCCAGGGCGATCGCGATCACTACCCTTTGACGGAGCCCTCCAGATAGCTGGTGAGGATAGTCGCCCACCTGGTCGTTCGGGCGTGGCATGCCCACCATCTTGAACAATTCGACGGCTCGTGAGCGGGCCTCCGTCTTCGAGAGACCCAGGTGTCGTCGTAATGATTCCGCGACCTGCTTGCCAACCGTCATAGTGGGGTTTAAGGCGGTCATGGGGTCCTGGAACACCATCCCAACCTCGTTCCCTCGCACGTCTTGCATGTCGTGTTCCCGAAGGTGCGCAAGATTGCGTCCATTGAGGAGGATCTGCCCGGACTCGACCACTCCTCCTCTTGGCAGCAAACCCATGACCGTCATGCCAGTCATCGTTTTGCCACTGCCTGACTCGCCAACGAGTCCAACAGTTTCCCCGGCCTCCACCGTCAGACTGACACCGTCGAGCGCATGGACCGTCGAACTGGATAGGGCGATCGAGACGCGCAAATCCTGTATTTCTAGGAGACTCACGACTCTACTCTCCTGTCTCTTGCCACCGACCCCTGCGTCCGACGACCCAATTGCAGATGGGGCCATCCTTCGTCCTGGCCATCCCCTTCCAAAGCTTGGCCACGGCCTGCCATACGAGAACCCGGAAGCGCCCCATCCGTCTCTTGGAAAGCGTTATCCAGCAACCCTGGAGGAGTGGGGCTCCCGTCGCAGTAATCTATCGAGGCCATGAGCAAACGTTCTGGTGCTTTGAAAGAACCGCTCACTCCCGGCTCTCCAGAGTGTCGCGCAATCCCTCGCCAATGAAGTTGAACGCCACCACGGCCAGAACAATGGCGATACCAGCAGGGTAGATCTCCCACCAGTAGCCGTCATAGACGAAATTGAGACCATTGCTAAGCATTGCTCCCCAGTTGGTAGCGGGCACTGGCGGACCAAGCCCTAAGTAGCTGATGACCGCGAAGAGCGCGATCGAATTCGCAATACTCAACGTAGTTTGCACGATGACAACACCGATGACGTTAGGGATGAGGTGCCGAGCGACGATCCACCGACCACTCGCACCCGCTCCCCTTGAGGCCTCCACAAACTCGCGTACCCTCAATGAGAGCGTCTCGCCACGCACCAGTCGAGCCGGGACCGCCCAGGAGATAACTCCAATTTCGATCACGAGCACCGGTACCGAAGGCTGGATGATCGTTCCGAGCAGCAAGACCAACAACAACGCTGGAATCGCAAGCACTGAATCCGCAACTCTCATCATCGTGGCATCGATCCACCCACCGAAATAACCCGCCAGCGCTCCCCACCAAGTACCGATGATCATCGCGACGATCGCAGCACCAATGCCCACCTCAAGGGCCGACTGGCCACCGGCCATCAGGCGTCCTAGGATGTCATAGCCGACGTCAGAGGTGCCCAGCAGGTGCGCTGCACTCGGCGCTTGATTCGCTTGAGCGAGCACGGTGGTCACCTGGTTAGTCCGATAGATGAGAGGACCAACGAAGCTAAACAACACCAGAAAGATCACGATCACCGCGCCAACCACGGCGCTCTTTCGCCGCAGAAACCTTCGGTAACCGCGCCGAATCCCTGAGGGGCGTCCCTCTTCCTGCTCTCGCTCAACTACCGTCTGATCGGTAGCGGTCACCAGCGGTTCATAGTTCACTCAGACCTTCCCTTCGACTCGTGCAACGACTCTTGGCCACCGGGGACTGTAAAGCCCTTTCCTTAGCTTCATCTAGTACGACACCCTCGGGTCGGCAAACCGGTACAAGATGTCTGCCAACAGCGAACCCAACACCGTCGCCACCGCTACCACCAGGGCCACACCCATGACCACGGGATAATCCCTCGCAATGGCTGAATTCCAGAACAAGAGACCCATACCCGGGTAATTAAACACCTGTTCCACCACCAAAGCGCCCGCGATCACCAGTGGCAGGATCAACCCGACCAAACTGATCAATGGGAGCAATGAGTTCCGCAGCACATGCCGGCTGAGCACCTGCCAACGGGTCAGACCCTTCGCTCGAGCCGTCCGAATGTAGTCCTGGGCGAGGCTATCAAGGGCCGCCGAACGGGCAAACCGCGCAAAGGATCCAAATACCGTAATCATGAGGGTGACGACGGGCAGAACCAACGCTACTGGATCAGAAAAGGAGGCACTAATGGTCGGCCCCTGAGGCCCCTGTGGAGGAAAGAGATGCACTCCGATCGCCAACGCATCAATAAGCAGCAACCCTAACCAGAACAAGGGCATCGAGTAACCAGTCAACTCGACACTCGTCAGGAAGTGATCCAACGCTCCATCGCGATGCACCGCTTGCCAAATCCCCAGAGGAATCCCAACGATGAGTCCGAGGCCATACGCAAGAGCAACCAACAGTGCTGTTTTCGGAAGTGCCTGCCCGATTAGGGTTCGCACCGGGGCATTCTGAGTGTACGAGTAACCGAGATTCCCGTGCAGAAGCTGCCCCAAGTAATTAAAATACTGAACAATCAGGGGTTTGTTATAACCATTAGCTATGATGAACTCCTTCACCTGAATCGGCGTGGCCTGAGGTCCGAGAATCGCACGCGCAGGACCACCAGGTAGGGAATGCACCATCACAAAGACAATCACCGAGACCCCGATCACCACCACAATGGCTTGCAGCAATCTTCGGACTAGGTACAGCGCACTCATCGTGTCTGGCTCACCAGATCTTTGTAAACGACCCCCTCCTTCACCACCATCACGATGTGGTTTGAGTCCTCGAGTTGATCGATCTGTTGGAGAGGATCGCAATCGGCGACGACGACGTCCCCAAACTTTCCAACGGCAAGCGAACCGAGCTCGTCGCTACGGTCGATGAGCTCCGCCGCATACCGCGTGCCCGCGAGCAACGCCTCCATTGGACTCACCCCAAACTCCACAAGGCGACGGAGCTCGGTCAGGTTCCGGCCATGGGCTGCAACTCCACAATCGGTACCCATGGCAATGCGCACACCAGACGTCAAGGCCTTTGGGAGGCAGTTTCGAGCAACCTCGATCCACTTCATTTTCTTCTCGTACGACACAAGGGGGACCGCCTGCTTGTCCGGCACGGTCGTAGCAGTTGTGAGCGTAGGTACCAGGTAAGTACCTCTCTTTATCATCTCTTCGACCGTCGCCTCGTCGATCTCGTAGCCGTGCTCAACACTGGCAACGCCTCCGAGAACGGCATTCGCGATTCCACCTCGACCTTGAGCATGCGCAGCCACTCGTTTGCCACGATGACGCCGAGCTTCATCAACCACCGCGGTAATCTCTGGGATCGTGAGCCCCTCATCGTCGGGTTGATCCCTGGGACTCCAAACCCCACCGGTGGCGTGAATCTTGATCACATCAGCTCCGGCTCGCAACATCTCACGAGCTCGCTTACGACACTCCACCTCGCCGTCGGCAATGCCTGGATACTGAGATCGAAACCCCAACAAATCCAGTCCACTAGGGTAACAAGCATCACCATGACCACCAGTCACACTGATGGGCGTCACCGCGATGAGCATCCGTGGTCCATCGATGATCCCCTGATCAATCGCCATCTTCATTCCCAAATCGGCTCCACCCAGGTCTCGAACGGTGGTCACCCCGGCCTGCAAAGTGACGCGAGCAGACTGCACCACTGATAGATGCAGGTAGCTCTTCGGCAGCGTAGCTCGACGCAACGGATCGCGCTCGGCATCAGCATTTGAAAGATGCACGTGACAATCAATAAACCCTGGCAACATCCATTTACCCGTCACGTCGACTCTTCTGACATCCGGAGCTATCGGCGGGATCTGTGCCATGGGGCCCACCCACTTGATACGCCCATCTGCCCCGACCAGGACGCCTCCATCATCAGATTTGTCAGAGCCAAGCCCACCAATCAGTCTCCCGTGTTCCAGTAAGAGCCCTGAGCCTTCTGCCGTCACTTCCCCATTCCCCCAATCAACCGTTCATCTCGATATTTCAATCGTGTCTCAGCACGCTGCGAAATGCTACTTATAGGACCAAGTCTGTGGGAACAGAACCCCAGTAGAGGGGAAGTAGACACCCTTGAGCTGGCTTGAGACCGCGTTGATCGTGTAGGTCACCGGCTGGAAGATGAC
>NZ_DAHXOI010000043.1 GCF_027364955.1 Ferrimicrobium sp. | reverse complement strand
GCCGGCGGGGAGTTACGATTGGGAACCTTGGCCACATACATGCGTACTATTCTAGATCACTACCGCATATGTGTCAAGGCCATGAGCAACCAATCTCACTCATTCCTGAGAATACATGCCTACACTTCTGACCCACCCAGACAACAATCCCCTGATAGGGGGTCACTTTGGGGGTAGAAGAGGGGTGGTTTGGGGGGAACTACGGTCTAAGGGGACCTCAAGGGGTCCGCGCCCAACCGATGAAGGAAACTGCGGCGGGATTCCCCAACGAAGCTGCCATACATCACAACCAAAGTCATCCGTATCGCTCTTGAACCAAGCCGAGTACCGCACTCGGGGGGATAAACGAGTCCTCTTGGATAGTGCCGCAGAGCCAACCGTCTTGTCCTCCAGTGGAGTCGACGCCTACGAGCATCGGAAGTACTCCTCGGCAATTCTTCACGGGTAGCGCCCTCATCACTGGTTGAACCGACGAGGAAGAGGCCTGCACTGAACACCACCGACAAATCCGTGGTACGAAACGACTTTTGTGGGCTGACCACTGAGCTGTCAGAACCTCAACACATACTAACGACATGACCAAGAAGCAACTCGAACTCTTTGAACAACAGCAGCAGCCGCTTCACTCATCGGAGTACCGGCGTGAGTTGGGCCTCCACGGAGTGGCCAAAGTTCGGCATACCCTCTCGAGCGTGAGCTTTGCGCACCGAGATGTCGCCTAACCGAACGCATACCCCCTAGTAAACCACACGACAAGCACCCATCTCACTCGGCGCCGTGCACTAAGGATACGCTGCGGTCGGTTAGCGTAAAAAGCGCAAAGCGCGCACCGCTTTGACCCCCAACATCGATGGGACCACTGAACCGTCAATCCTTGGTACTGCTACTCCTCCCTACTGGAAGGAGTGTCGTTGTTCCAGAGAGATACCCGCCCACGCGCATCCCAGTTCAGCACACCGCCGGCAGCACGTAGTCGTCGTATCGCACCGACACCATGACCGCGACGCGAGGGATGACCGGCGATACGTCGACGCGACTTTCGCGGCGGTTCCCTTGTACATCAGTCTCGATCTTGCCCGCGTAGATTGGCTGCCACGTCCTGGCACTACTCTGGGTGTTCAGTTTTAGCCCATACTCTGCCGATATTCACCATGTGATCGGACATTTTCTCTCACTGCACCGAGATCAACAGGGGCTCTCACTGGTGAGCGTCGTTGTCGCGTTCACCATCTTGGCCATTGTCGTAGGACCTGCAACCTACTTGATCGAACAATCGACGCAGCTGTCAGTCGCATCGCGCCAACAAGTCACCGCCTCCGACCTGGCCCAATCTGAGATACAGGTCCTCAACGCCGAGGCGAATCAATCATTTGCGAATCTCACAACGATGCTCGGTACCACGAGCCATACCGAGACGGTTGGCCCAATCACCTACACGATCGCCGACGACCTGTACTGGACCGAAGGCACCAGCAATCCTGACGGTTGTAATGCCAATGGTGGATCGAGCCAGGTCCTAGAGCCAATCCTCTCAGCCTCGGTGACGGTGACCTGGACCAATATGGCGCCATTCCCACCGGTACGCAGTACCACTGGCTACCACGTACCCGCTGGATATAGTTCGCCGACAACGGGCTCTGTTCTGGTGGTCGTAGAGAACCAAGCGGCCGCGCCAGACGGTGACATCACCGTGCAACTCACCGCCCAAGGAGCTGCCAGCGATAGCGCACAAACAGTACAAACTGACACCCAAGGCTGCGCCTATTTCCCCTTCCTGGAACCGGGTAACTATACGGTTGCACTCACCGCACCCAGTGGTCAAGATTGGATAAGTCCTACGGCAAACCCGACGCCTTCCCAGACCCTCTCCGTGACTGCCTCTGCCAACTCCCAAGCCGACTTCACCTACGCCCAAGCAGCTACGATCACGATCGCCCCACCGAACATCACCGTTCCTTGGCAATTTGGGATCTCTCTCGGATCGACTTCACTTCCCGGAGGCGAAACGGTCTATGCGCCGGGCGGCACCACCCCAATCTCCAACATCTTTCCGGCGATCTCGGGCTATCAAGCCTGGCTTGGCCAATGTACACTGTACACCTCCTTCTCCGGAATTGACTTGGGGCCGACCGTGGTGGCGCCCCCGGGAGGAAGCGCCACGCTCAACCTTCTTGGACAACCAATCACCCTCACGGTGACGAGCCAAGGGTCGCCGGTTGCGAACGCGGCTGTCCATATCATCCAAACGACCAACTCGGGCACGCCTCTGGAGGGATGCACCAACTCGCTTACCGACGTTGGCACCACCAACAGTAGTGGGCAGCTGTCCTTCCTGGCCCCCATCGGTGCAATAACCTTGACCATCACATCTGGGTCCTCCAGTCTTGCCTACCCATCGACCGGTGCCCTTGCCACACCAGGGGGAGGAATGCTCGATGTTCCGATCACACTCCCTTAACAGCGACGATGGACTCGGCATCGTTGAGCTGGTCATCGCTGGCGCCTTGACCGGCGTGTTGAGTCTGATCACCTATAAGGTCATCACCTCATTTGAGGTCATCCAACAGGCCACGCTCAGCTCACAAGCGGCGACTGCATCGTCAGATCTCGGCTCTACAGAACTCACCAGGCTCCTGAGTCAGGCCACGACGACCGGAGATGGCGCACTCCTAGCTGCCTCACCATCCTCGCTCAGCTTCGACGCCATCGATACGAGTGGCAGGCTTGGCATCGAAGATATCTGGGTCACGACAACGCAGTGTCCGTGCCAGGTGGATGCGCAATTTCTGACCCAGCAACAGTCCTCGGCACCCATCACCAACCTCGGCTTCACCCTCGCATCACCCCAGCTCTTTTTGTACTACCAGACGCCATCGAACCCCAGCCAGCTCAGCCAAGCCGAGGTGGCCATCCCGGCTGGAGGTACCGCCAATCCGACCATCCTGGCCGGGATCCATCTGATCGGCGTCACGATCACCGAGGACGTAACCGACCAGGGAACGACTACCAGCCAGACACTGGTGGCGCTTCCCGGGTCAAGCTCACCAACACAGACCATCGCCGAGGAGGAAGCACCGTGAAGAAGAACGTTCGCAACGAGCATGGCGACGCACTGATCCTTGTCATCATTGCAGTCATGTTGATTACCCTGATCCCAGCTGGTCTGGTCGCTGCATCAGTCGGCCAACTACCACAGACCAAACAACGCCAAGAAAATCAAACGGCACTCGCCGCAGCCCAGGCAGGCGTAGCCAATTACGAAAATCTCTTAGATCAGTACTCGATCAACCAGCTCGGCAACTACTGGCGCTACGACGCTAACAACCTTCCTCCAGTCACCAACACCGCACTGACTGGGTGGGAACCAGTTTCCGGGTCCTCCACCGAGTTCTTCCACTATGCCGTCAACAACACCCAGACCGCTTCCAGTGGCATCGTACAACTCCTGGTAACTGGCGCTGCGGCGAGTGGCCCAAACACCCAGTATGTCACCCTCAACGCCTCCTTCCGCTCCCAAAGTTTCCTCAACTATCTGATCTTTGACAACAAAATGCTGATCGATCCAGTCTTCGCTGTGCATGCAGCACAACTACCAAACAACAAGGCCGAGAGTGACTGCAACTTCTCCTTTGCCCAATCCAATGGCACAAATGGCCAGCCTCCTAACGGACCCATCCTCCCCACCTGCGAGCAACTCCTGAACTTCTACGTAACCGGTCAGACCTTCAACGGCCCTGTTTTTTCCAATGACATGTTCTATCTCGCAGGGGACCCGGTCTTCAACGGTCCCGTCTACTCGGCCTCCGCGTTGACCAGCGGCAACGCCTCTCACCCCTACTGGATAGATCCCATCGACGCCTACTTAAACGGCAACAACGTCGACAACCCCGTCTTCAATGTGGGGGGCAACGTGCAATACCATACCCCGCTAGCCCTGCCGCAGTCGGACCAGGATCTCGAACAGATCGCCGCCGCCGGTGGTTGTCTTTACTATGGACCCACGCAGGTGACGCTCAATGGAACGACCATGACGGTGGTCTCCCCGCAGACCAAGAACACCACCTGCGTCGGCAACGATATCCCTCTTCCCGCAAATGGCGTGATGTACGTCGCTAGCCTGGCAGAGGCCAACAGTCAAACCTGTGCCTCTGGAACCATCAACATCGATCAGCAGGATGCCCCATGTCAAGAGGGGAACCTTGACATCCAGGGCACCCTCAATGGCCAGCTCACTGCCGCATCAGAGAACAACATCACGATTACCGGCAACCTTGAGTACGCCGGTTGTGGAGCGAACGGCACCTCGAGTCTCTTAGGCCTGATCGCCGACAACTTTGTCCAGGTAAGCAATGACTTTGCGAGCACCAACTCCACGCCCGATACTTGTTACTCCTACCCCTCGAATGATCCCGTGATCATGGCAGCGATCCTGACGCTCCAGCACTCGTTCGCAGTACAAGACTTCTGGAAACTCCCATTTGAAGGGACAATCTATCTCCGCGGTGCTCTGGCCGGCAACTATGCCGATATCGAAGGCACCTTCCAGGGGACAACCATCACCAACGGCTACGCGACGAACTACAGTTACGATCCTCGACTCGCCTATCTCTCCCCTCCCTACTTCCTCACGCCGGTAGCAAGCTCCTGGACCACGTTGAGCACCGTGACGGTGGATAATCCCACTGGTCTCCCAGCTCTACCAGCCGCATAAGGGACCTTCGATTGCGGCTATAATGGGCAATATTTTGTCGATATATGTCGCCTCGCAGATGGACCACGCGCACCTCAACCCAGGCGAAGAGAGGAGTCTCCAGTAAACCCGGGGTTATTCACTCATGACGGGCGGTAATTGCGAAGGGAGCCGACGGGCCGAGTGCTGTGATCTCTTCGACAGATGCACTCAAGTGATCGGCAACCACCAGACTCAATATACCAAGAGTATTGGTCACGTGTCGGGCGCTTGACAACGTTTGAAACCCATGCATATGATACAACGATGACTCGCGCGCAACTACGTTACGAACCCGGTGCCCCGATAGCGGGGTTTGCAATGTTCAACATCGACTGCGCGGACCCGGCGAGGCTGGCGAGTTTCTACGCGGCGGCACTCGGCTGGAAGGTCACCTACAGCGACGACAGCTATGGGATGGTCGAAGGCAACGGTATCAAGATAGGCTTCGGCAAAATCGAGGACTTTCGACCCGCACCGTGGCCAGATGAGACAGGCGCCAAACGGTTCCACCTCGACTTTCAGGTAGAGGACCTCGACCGGGCGACGAAGAGCCTGTGTGCTCTTGGAGCAAGACAGCCTGACTTCCAACCCGGTGGAGAGCGTTGGCGCGTACTCCTTGACCCCGACGGTCAGCCGTTTTGTCTGAGTCTACGTTCCGGCACCGCGACCTAGCACCTGTCGACATGACTGAGCTCGCCGAGCTACTCGTAACAGACGCCGATGCGTGGCACGCGTGGCTGGACACTCACCATGCCAATCACCCAGGCGTATGGCTGGTGTTGCACAAAAAGGGTGGCAAGGCAACATCTCTCACCTATGCCGAGGCCCTTGACGAGGCACTATGCTTTGGCTGGATCGATGGACAGATCGCACGACGCGATAGCGATAGCTATCGCCAGCGGTTTACGCAACGTCGACCGGAGAGTTCCTGGTCTGCTAAGAACGTCCAACATGTGGCTCGTCTCACCGAAGCTGGCAGGATGCAGTCAGCCGGGATCAAGGCCGTCGAAGCGGCTAAGGCTCAAGGACGGTGGCAAGCGGCCTACCTCGGCCAGGCCGACATGCAAATTCCGCCCGATCTCGCACAGGCATTCGCGGACAATCCCGAAGCCGCCGCGATGTTCGACACGTTGGATTCAGCAAATCGCTATGCAATTCTTTACCGGCTCACCACCGTCAAGCGCCCCACAACCAGGGAACGCAAGCTCACAGAGTACATCGACATGCTGATGCGTGGCGAAACCCTTCACCCTCGTAAGGTACCCAAAGATCACTAGTGAGTGTGCCAGCTTGAACTGATGTCGATTATACTTCGCTACCCGTTGCTGTGGATTCCGCACGGTTCGGCCGAATGCTTTTATTGCTGAGCTTGAGAGCTGGGCCACTGCCGTCACATGGTCTGACCTAGGGGATAATCAAGGCAGCGACTGTTGTTCGCGCATCGTAGTCAACTTCGAGGCTGACTCGGTTGCAACGAACCAATTCATTAGAGTTCGCGCCGTTGAGAACCAATCGGGAGGGAGTAAATGCTACTTGGTATCATGCTAGAGCCCAAACCGATCGGGCGAGGACCGGGGGCAAACATCGCGATCAATCGGTGAGGACAAGTCGTTGTTTGCCATCGATCAACTCACGTGCGGCATCGAGGTGACCAACGTGGGCGGCGGTCTCGGTGATAACGTGGAGTATGACCTCTCGGACGCTATCGAGGCGCCAGGAACCAAAGAGACTCTGTGGCCACCATGCGGGTGCCACGTCCAAGGAACTGGTAGCGCCAATTGCATCGGAAAGCTCGATGTTGTGCCGGTAGCCATCAAGTACCAAGTCGGCTGAGACATCGGGGTCAACGTTCCAGGCGTTGCTCGCCGAGGCAAACGCGTCCGCTATCGCGCTTTGGTCACCAGCAATGACAGCCTGGAACCAGAAACGTTCGACATCCAGGGATAAGTGATTGACAAGTCCAAGGCACGTCCAGTGCGAGGGAAGCATTCGACGGCACAGATCTTCGCCCCCGAGGCCAGCAAGCGCCTCGAAAATGTGGCTGCGTTGGTGGGTTAGAGAGGACGACAGCGCTTGGTACTCCTTTGGCATCTCTGACACCATGGGCTTATTCTCCTCCCGCTGAAGTGGTGATCTCAGCTAATCGACGACGGAGATATCGTCGTTCGACCTCTGATGGTGCCAGCGTACACGCCTTCGCATAGGCAGCTGCGGCGCTCATCTGATTGCCGAGGCGGCGCAGCAGGTCGGCACGTGTGGCTTCAAGGAGGTAATAGCGCTCTAGTTCCCCTTGATCGGTTAGCTCGTCGATGATCGCGAGTGCTTTTTCGATATTTCCCGTCATCGCCACCGCAACGGCTCGGTTGAGTCGTACCACCGGTGATGGCATCACTTTGTCAAGGAGACCGTAGAGGCCCGAGATCTCATCCCAGTCGGTGTCCGCACTGGTCTCTGACCGAGAATGGCAGGCGGCGATCGCCGCCTGGAGTTGGTAAGGGCCGACCCGGCGACACCTCAAGGCAGAGTCCAGCAATTCGATCCCTTCGCGGATTTCCACACCTTGCCAAAGGTCCCGATCCTGTTCTTCAAGGGTGATCAACTCCCCATCTGCGCCAAAGCGGGCACCGCGACGCGAATGCTGTAAGATCATCAGCGCCAAGGCACCGGTCACCTCAGGTTCATCTGGCATCAGCTGACGGAGAGCACGAGTCAACCGGATCGCCTCCCCACAGAGGTTCGTGTGGTCAATCTCGGAGACAGAGTAGCCCTCGTTGAACATGAGGTACAGTACTGCCAGCACGCCCGCAGTACGCTCGCCAAGCAAGTGCGCTGGTGGCACTCTAAAGGGGATCGCAGCCGCTCGGATCTTTGCCTTGGCACGGGTGAGGCGTTTGGCCATCGTCGCTTCGGACACCAGAAAGGCGCGCGCAATCTCGGCTGTACTCAGTCCCGCAAGGCTCCGAAGCGTTAATGCCACCCTGCCCTCCAACGGCAGCGCTGGATGACAGCAGGTGAACATCAGCTGGAGGCGATCATCGGTGACTGTATCAGTCTCTTGGAATAGCTCGAGCATCGCTTCTTCCTCCACCCCTGGCTGCAACGACGCGAGCGCCACCTGTTGAACCAATTCGACACCTCGGGTCGCTCGCCGTAACCGGTCGATGGCCCGGTTCCCGGCGACGGTCGTGAGCCATGCACCGGGACGTTGTGGAACACCACTCACCGACCAACTTCGCAGCGCCTCTGCGAAGGCCTCCTGGGCGCACTCCTCAGCCAGATCCCAGTCACCGGTGCGCCTGATCAGGGTAGCCACGATGCGAGCCCACTCTTCGTGGAAGGCAACGTCCACCGCCCGCTTCACATCCTCCGAGTTCATTGGCGGACGAATGGCCGCACCTCGACCATGTGATACTGAGCAAGCGGGTGCGCGGCCGCAATCTCGATTGCCTCCTTGGGCGCGTCACAAGAGATCACAGCGATTCCGCCGACGAACTCCTTGGTCTCGGCGAAAGGACCATCGGTCACCAACATCTCGCCGTTACGGACCCGTACGGTAGTGGCCGTGTCTTTATGAGCGAGTGGGTGCCCAAACACCCCGATGCCACGAGCCTTGAGGTCCTCCCACCACTCGATGCTCTGGCGCATGATCGACTCCTCAACCTCAGGAGCGGCAGGGATACCGTCAAGGCAAGGCATCAAGCAGTATGGGTTGCCAACGGCATCGTCGCCGGCACCAAAGCGCTCGGCTGGTGCCCCCAGTTCCAGTCCATCGCGAAACGGCCTGATCTCGATCTGGTGGAACCACGCCACCGGATGCTTCGCCACGACCTCGATCGCTTCATCGAGGTCACAACACTCAAGTATGTCAAAACCTGCGATGAACTCCTTGGTCTCTACGAAAGGACCATCGGTCACCAACGTCTCGTTGTTACGGACACGTACCGTGGAGGCCGAACTTGGAGCCTCTAGCTCTCGGCCTAGCAGGCGCACCCCTCGCCTCTCCA
>NZ_DAHXOI010000042.1 GCF_027364955.1 Ferrimicrobium sp. | reverse complement strand
GCAGGTGCCCCGGAGCAAGCCGCTTAGTGGTCTTGCGAGGCGATGGAATGGACTACCATGAAATCGCTAACTGTTGAGGCCCGCGTAGCCACTGCCAACGTCATCGAGTGCGACCTGGAAACCATGACTGCGATAGTAACGGAAAATCCTCTTGAGATGTGCAAAGTCAAGGATCTGCTGACTCTCGGTGACTTCGAAGACGATGCGACTGGGATCGAACTGATGCTGCTCAGCAATCGCCAGTGTCGTCCTCAGACACTGGCGTGGATCGTAGATGGCGTTGGGAAGAAAGTTGATAAAGAGCCGGCCATCGAGCTCGATTCTTGCTGCCGTCTCGATCGCCGTCTCCCGGGAGAGACGATCGAGAAAAAAGATAGCGTCCATCTTCTGCGCATAGGAGAATAACCGTAGTGGAGAGATCAAAGCCCCAGAACGGCTTCGCCCTCGGCTAAGCGCCTCGTAGCCAATCACCTGCGAGGATTCAACGGAGACAATCGGTTGGAAATGCGTCTCCAACGCCTTACGTTCGAGACAATCTTGGACCTCTGGAGCATCCTGTGTACCGAGGAGGTGCTCGACCGTCGTCACGCTGCTCAAGGTATTGATGTCAATGGCGACTGACGCATCGTGGACGATGACGCGGATCTGTTCACGTTGGTAGGGAGTTAGCCGCGCATCGCTACCAAGGACCGAGACCACGTACGCGAGGTCGACATCTTGGGGCATGAGTACGTGCCCCTCCTGCCGGCATCCGATCCCCGCCTTGCGCAAACCACCGGCAACCCTTCGTCGCAACTCCTCCTGATGAATCACAAGGACATGTTGTTCGCTCACGTTTCGTAGCCCAGACGGTGCGAACCCCTGACAACTTTCACAACCCAAGATCGACCCCTCGTCTACTCCTTGTAGTCAACTTCGGCGCCTGAGCGCCCAACTCAAATCGAATGATCAAGGTTGCTCTGGCGCTCCATTCACTCCACTGCCATCTTTGCCGGAAGACCCGAGGAGTGTCGCGACATGGATCAAGTACCCGCACAACTATCCGGCTTCGACGAGTGGGAACTCCCCGCGTCCGAGCATCAGGGGTGGTCCAAGGATAGCGCCGCAGCCATGCCTGGGCAAGGCCGTTCGTGGCGTGTCAGAACATCCGTTTCGATCACCAAAGCTCTACATTCCTCGCCCGCCACCAGCTTCTCGCCCTTGCCTCAAGCTTGACATCCCAGGGAACGACGCTGAACGCTCACTAAGAGAGGTCCTGCTGGTGGAGCTAAAGAACCGCAGCTTCTCGCCGAAGTCGCCATGTGGCCTTGGTGCAGATCAAAGCCTCTGCGATACGGCCAGATGGACAGACTCAATCGTAGAATCGCCTAACCTTCTATGACCATCCGACCGATAGGTGATATTATCCGCATCATGGCATGAGAACAAGCAATCGTTGCTTCAACGAAGCCACGACAAGAGTAGAGGAGCTGCCATGGGAGTAGGGCAGATAGGTTGGAAGGCCGGTGGGCCAGAGTCGATATTTGAACGACTCATGGGTGAGACGATGGAGCTAGTCCCCGCAGCCGATGGCGTGGCAATTGAGATCGCCAAAGGGGATATCCTCTACCAGATTGCTGGCTCGGGTCGATTGTGTCGCCCCGCTGATAGACGGGTGAGCGTCTCAAGGACCACCTCTGGTCAGGCCATGAGGTCCGGTGTAATTCAGATCTGTCATGAGGCAACGAGCGCTGCCAACCCGAGTAAGGCACTCTGGGCGGAGCTGGGGATCAACTCCATGATCTATGTCCCCCTTCTTCGAGGACGAGAGGGCATTGGTGTCTTGCTCCTCGCCTCATCCCTCCCTCATGCCTTCTCGCCCAAAGACGTGCTCCAACTCTCGGGTGTGGCTGACTTTGTTGCCAGCGTGACCGGGGCGGTCCTTGACTTCATCGACGTGACCGAGCAGGCCGAGATCGCCACCACCCGAGGCCAGCTCGCCTCCCAAGTCACCCCAGATGCGTGCCCCTTTGCCCTCGCCCGCTCGGCCTTCATCACTAAGGTGCTCCAACCCGAGACCCAGCGACGCGCCAGTACACGTCGCCGGATTGAGAAGGTCATGCGAACGGGTGCGCTTACGATGGTGGCACAGCCCATCATGAGCCTGGATGCGAACCGTCAAATCGTCGAAGTTGAGGCGCTCGCTCGGTTCAATACCACCCCAAGTAGGGCTCCGGACTACTGGTTTCATGAAGCATCTTCGGTCGGCCTCGGGGTTGCTCTGGAACTCTTCGCGATCCGCCGCGGACTGGAACTCCTCACACGGTTGCCCGATTCGGTCTCTCTCGCCATCAACGCGGGGCCAGCGACCTTTGTATCGGACGAACTGGGTGAGATCCTTGGTACCGTTGACGCAACGAGAGTGATCGTCGAACTCACCGAACACACTGACATTGTGGATTCACCACAGCTCCAGGGAGCCTGTCGGAACCTTCGAGGTCTTGGTTGTAGAATCGCCATCGATGACACCGGTACTGGCTTCGCTAGTCTTGCCGTCGTCCTCCAGGTCGCCCCAGACATCATCAAGATCGATCGAGAGCTGACCAGGGGGATCGACACCCATCCGGTGCGAAGAGCCTTGGCGAGTGCGCTCGTGACCTTTGGGAACGAGATCGGAGCAGAGGTGGTCGCGGAGGGGATCGAGACTATCGAACAGCTCAACACCCTCGTCGATGTTGGAGTTCGCTATGGTCAAGGCTTCTATCTCGCCCGACCCGCTCCGCTTGCCGAGTTGGACCAACTCTTCGCTACGCTTCGCCCGTGGCATCGGGGACACGCTCGTTTTGAACGCGAGAGATCTCCCGATGCACCGGTGATCGATGGGCAAAGACAGTCGCCTCATGCCAAGAATCCTTCGATGGGATAAATACAGGCTGGCTCCCCGTCGGCATCTTCACTGGCGAAGCGTCCCCATCGGGCTCAAGCCCTGCCGCCAAAGGGCGACAGGATATTGGTAAGATCGATGAACCAATTCTGGGCCCCAAGCCAACACGGTGAGTCCCTTTGGCCAGACGAACCACTTCGATAGTGTGCGCGACGCCGCGGCGGGTTGATGATCATGCCGTAATCCCGACGCTCTGGGTTCGCATGTTGGGCGTAATCGCCAGCCCGGTCGGCAAGTGTGGCCAATGCGGCTTGGCGTCATCAACAGTCATCTCGTTGGTCATATCGCAGCGATCAAGAGTGGAGACTGAAGTCCAAGATGGCAATACCTCTCGAAACTGCGGGCCAATCACCCTGGCGTGCCACCACTCGGTCAGTCGCTACCATGACGATTCAGCCATCCAATCGAGGGTGGGGCTAACGATCAGCGCGCGACACGATCGTGGGATCGTGCTTGGCGAGCTCAGCCTCCCGACTCACGAGATGTTCCGTCGCCCATCTGGCTAGTTCGTCCAGGATGGGGATGATCGCAGTCCCTGCATCAGTAAGCTCGTAGCTCACCCCCGGTGGCCGTGTAGCCTTGACGGATCTTGTCAAGAGTCCCGCCGCGACCAACTCGTTCAACCGTTCTGACAGCACCGAATCGGTGATCGGGGCGAGGGATCTTCGCATCTCCGAAAAACCCGCTGGCCCCTTACTGAGTGTTCCCAGCACGAGCCCGCTCCAACGCTTCCCTAGTACTTCGAAGGCGCGCACCAGCCCTGCATCACAGTGCCGAACGGCGCATGCATCTCGCGAGGACTCCATGGGGCTCATGCTAACCGAAGCACCTCCACCCGGTCGGTCACAGATTGCGGCTTATTGCTAGTGTTTTCCTAGTATATTGGTTAATAGTAGCTAGCAGGAGGATACGACCTTGCAACTTTTCCGTCTTGACGCCAGTATTCGCACCGAGGGATCGCACAGCAGCCAGATGGCTGACATCGTCGAACAGGAGTGGCGTGACGCTCACCCGGACGGCCGTGTCATCACCCGCCATCTCGGCAAGGATCCGATCCCTTCCACCATCTGGCCAGTAGCCGTGATGGCCGCCTATACACCTTCCAAAGAGAGGACGCCCCAACAGCGTGATGCAGTAGCGCTCGTCACCGAACTCACCGACGAGTTGCTCGATGCAGATGCGATCATTGTGGCGGCTCCCCTCTACAACTATGGTGTCTCCCAACACCTGAAGGCCTGGATCGATCTGATCATCACCGATGCGCGCATGAGTGCTGCGACAAGCCCACTTGCAGGGAAACCAGCCGTGCTGGTGACCGCTCGAGGAGGAGCCTACGGGGAAGGAACACCGCGAGAGGGATGGGACCATGCGACCCCATGGATGCGGCGCATATTCGCTGATGTTTTCCAACTCGACCTTCGCATCGTTGAAACAGAGTTCACCCTGGTCGGTGTGAACCCCGCACTGGATGATTTCAAGGAGCTGGCTGCCACTATGCGTGCAGCGGCAGAGACAACGGCGCGTGAATACGGTCGAGCCATCGCTCGGAGTGAAGGCACCGCCGCCTAACCCAATTGAGGGATGCCGGAGGTGAATCGTGTGGTGCCGGCATGCCTTCCTGTCACCAACAAGCCTGGGTGCCACCTCCCCCACTGTCGACGTGATCCGACAAGGCATGGTAGATCGGAGAGGCCTTCCGCGGTCTACGCCGCCACACTCCGATGCCACAATAAACCCTTCTCAGGGCACGCACCAGCAACGTGAACACGCAAGAGATACATCGCTGGTTCCCTGGTGCCAGCTTCACAGCGCTTGGGCCACGTAATCTGACTCAGCGTCACCATCACTGAGCGTAAACACAACGCGATGATAGCTCTTACATCGACGATCGATCCATAACAAGCCGATACGCCCTCCTTCATCAGTCCGGATCGTCAATCCACCGGCACCGAAGACACGCGCATCCTCGTCGGCGAACGGGGCATCCCTTCGGTAGGATGGTCCCAAGTGCCAGCTGGAGGGAGCCAGGAATGCGGATCATCGCTATCGAAGAACACTTTGCCCCACGTGACCTTGAGGCAGCGCGGGGTGGCGCAACGAACTACCCCAATGAGCTCGGCACGCTTCTTGACGAGGTGGGTGAGCAGCGCATCGCTGACATGGATCGCTATGGCATCTCCTTTCAGGTACTCGCCTCGACGCCACCGAATGCTACCAGTGCTGCAGAGGCGACGAGGTGGAACGACCGGCTTGCCACCATTATTGCTGCCCATCCTGATCGATTTGGAGGATTTGCCTCGCTGTCCACTCCAGAACCGGAATCCTGTCCAGCCGAACTTGAGCGGGCGATCAACGACCTCGGGTTCTACGGAGCGATGATCCATGGCCATGCGAACGGTGTTTTCTGTGACTCACCCAGCCTGTATCCCACGTTCGCGAAGGCGGAGGAGCTGGGAGTCCCGATCTACCTTCACCCGACGCCCCCTGTCCCGGCCGTGTTTGACGCATACTATCGCGATCTCAAGCCCGATGTCGCGCAGGTTCTCTCAACAAGTGGTTGGGGATGGCATGCAGAAACAGGCCTGCACGCATTGCGTCTTATCGTCGCTGGAGTCTTCGAGAGATTCCCAGGGCTCCAGATCATCATCGGCCACATGGGAGAGAACCTACCATTTTCGCTCGCGAGAGCAGAGTCCACCCTGGGGCGCGTCACTCCCGAGCTGACTCGCTCGATCAGCCAAACCTTTTGTGAGAATTTTTACGTCACCACTTCGGGCTACTTCACTCTCCCCCCGCTGGTGTGTGCCGCGATGGTTCTCGGTGTCGACCGACTTATTTTCTCCGTTGATTATCCTTTTGCTCGCAACGAAGAGGCTCGAGCCTTTCTCGATACCATACCGTTTTCCCTCGGCGATCGACACAAGATCGCCCATGCAAATGTTGAACGCTTACTTCCAATCCCGATCTAGATGAAGTAGATAGGGTGGCAAGGCATCTCCGGCCTGGATATGACAGCCGTCGATCTCCCCTCTACCGCACTTATGCGAGGTCTGCGTTCCTCCTCCAGGTGGGCGAGCGATCTACCTACCGTAGACAGGGATTGTGGAATCCGTTCACATCAAGCTCCACAAGGGAGAATTCCAGGAGTTCCTTCGGGTTAGGAACACCAGGGGTTCGACGCTCATCGATACCAGATGACCTATGGCACCAACCGGATGATGTCACCAATCAGCTAACCCGCAGTGTTTGCCAGCAGCCAGTAAGGATCCATCGACCACCTCGATGCAGCTGCACACAGGTGAGCGAGCAAGCAGGGATGAGCGAGCAACCAGGTTCTCCCCGACGTGGTTTGACCAATCGACAAGGGCCCGGGCGATAATCGAGTGGCACCCGGTGCGACCACGAGAGAGGGAGCGGAGCTCCCTACGCTTGTGGGTTTTGTTTGTCAAGGGCTTTCGTAAGAAACTCCCGCATCACCGCCTGGAACGCGGCGAACTCCTCGATCTGGGGTGAATGTCCCGACCTCTCAAAGACAACGAGTTCCGCGTTTGGAATCAGTGCAGCAATGGTTTCAGCATACGAGACGGGAGTCACCCAGTCGGTTCGGCCGACCGTCACCAACGTTGGGCATCGAACCTTCGGCAGTTGTGCGCGCAAATCATAGGTTGGCATATTGTGCTGAAAGCACCAGTTATGCGCCTCATGTCGATAGATGCCCGCATCCACCCGACGCTGTGCCTCTACGGGGTCATACTCAAAATCATAGAGTGGGATGATCTCAGCCCACCTCGCCTTCAGATCCTCATCGTCGTAGATCTCTCCCTTCCAGTAGCGATCGAAGTTCTCCCAATTAATTTCGATACGCGTCTGGTTGCGAGCATTCTCATAGGCACGGGCAAGGTTCGAGTTGTCAGCGGAGGTATCTCGCAATATCATTGCTTGCACTCTGTCAGGATAGGCAATCGCATACTCCATGGCGATGAAGCCCCCATAGGATCCCCCGGCGACTAAGACCTGCTCAACACCCATCCACTCACGTAGTCCATCGATATCGGCGGCCCACTGGGCATGAGAAAACGGAGGCTTACCTTCACTCAGTCCACAACCCCGGGCGTCAAAGACCACTACCCTCACCATATCTGATAAGGGAGCAAAGGTCGCTTTTGGTTCGCTGAGCGACCCGATCCCACCTCCACCGTGATGGGCGATCAGCACAGGAAGACCCTCTGCACCAAAAACCTCAACGTTTAGCTCATTCTCGTTGATAACGACACGCATTCCTTCTCCTTGTTTAACGTCTATGGGCCCATCCGGTGCGTGGAGACCGGGCTACCGATGCTCGCCATCGATCACTTCGGCCACACTGATCCGAGCGCGCGATAGATATTGCCGCCGATGAGGGCTCGGATCTCCTCATCGGTAAATCCATGCTTGACCAACCAGTTCGAGATGTTGGTGAAGTTCTCCGTCGGATTCTCAAGCCCATCGACATAGGGGACCGGTTCGTACGGGGGTGTCTGGGGCCGCTCACCGATGCCGAGTAGTGAACCAAAAACCTTGTGCATCTGCACATGATCGCCATAAAGGGTGTCCGGTCCGAAGGCCACATGTTCGATGCCAACGAGATCGATACAGTAGAGGAGGTGGTCCATCACCGACTCGATAGAGTGGCGAGAATGCGCTGGAGAGAGGGTGGTGTGTGGAGCCGCTGACATACCGATCACCCCACCGCTCTCGGCAACCGCACGCAGGACCGCATCAGGCTTCATCCGTGGTGTGTTCCATATCGACCGTGCTCCCGCATGGGTGATAAACACTGGCTGCTCGCTGTGCTCACATGCATCAAGAGCCGTCCGATCCGACGAGTGTGACACGTCAATCGCGAGACCGAGTTGATTCATTCGACGCACCGCCCGCCTTCCAAACAAGGTGAGGCCCCCGTCAGTGGGCTCATTGAGACCACTCCCGAGCGCATTGGCGTCTGAATAGGCGATGCCGATCTGGCGAATACCCAAGCCAAAAAGGATATCGAGCCGGTCCAGCTCATTCTCGATCGGCATCGCCCCCTCCAGGCCGAAGACGATCCCGATTTGGCCAGATCCATAGACCCGGTCGATATCGGCCAAGGAGCGAATCGGAACGACCCGATCCTGGTGTGCGAGATCGGCGAGCCGGTGACCGAGATCAGCGATCACATCGTCCCAGCGCCATGGAGCTTTGCCGGTGACACAGGCCGTACCGTCCATCATGTTGTCGAACACCACCGTCATGCCCGAGGCCTGAAGGCCGGCATAGGCCGTGTACTGACGTCCCGCTCGGTAGTGTTCGGGAGTTTCTTCCATGCGAAGCGGAAAGCGAACCGGATGATCATGGAAGCTGATCACCAAACTCTCGGCAAGAAGCCTCTGCGCCCGATCCCGTTCTCTCTCCGTTAGCTCTTCCTTGTATGCGGGGACTCGATCGAATTCAGGCGCCAACTCAATCGTGGAGAGACCGGAGTCGGGGCCAAGATAGGCATACGCCATGTAGGGGTGGGAATTCTCTGGTTCGGTGAAGTCCGGTCGGTCCTCATTCGCCATCGCTGATCCTCGATTCTCTCTGTGCCAAAGGCTGAAGTCGGTACGGTCCGGCGGCCAATAGGCGCCAGAGTTGTTCCCAGGCGAGCATGCCCTCCCGCAACCGACGGATGCGCATGTATTCGTTGGGGGCATGCAACCTCTCATCGGCCGTTGAGAAGGAGAAAAAGAGCGTCTTGGCTCCCAGGAACTCCTCAAACAGCGTCACCGGTGGCAGCGTGCCAGCGATCTTGGCGAGCAACACCTCTTGGTCCGGATAGACACTGGCTAGTGCAGCCTTCGCTGCGCTGATTGCTGGATGATCGGCGTCGATCGTGTAGGCCCGACTATGTGCTGGATCAACGTTGAGCTCGATATCGACTCCGGGTAACGTGATAGCCGCGCAATGGGTTTGCAGGGCAGCCACCACCGCATCCGGTTCCTGGCCCGGAACCAGGCGACACGAGATATGCGCGACGGCCCTGTGAGGGATCACCGTGTACTTGCCACCGGCCTTCACACCGTTGACCTCCAACGTAGGGTAGCAACAGTTGACGTATAGATGTGCTATAGTTACATATAGTGAACTTGCGTGAGTGGGCACTGTCCCAAGGT